>NZ_JAKNJD010000022.1:0-58553 GCF_022132345.1 Butyricimonas sp. DFI.6.44
AGGGAGGATGATAATCATAAATCTGAAATCATAAATCATAAATCTAAAATGAATAAATGAATTACGGTAATTTGATAGTAATAGCCCTTCGGGCATTGAGTAACAATAAATTGCGAGGGTTCCTTACGATGTTGGGAATCATTATCGGAGTCAGCTCGGTGATCTCGATGCTTGCCATCGGCGAGGGTTCGAAGTACACGATAGAGAAACAGATCGAGGAACTTGGGGCTAACATGGTGGTGGTCAATCCCACGAATGCCATGGTAGGAGGAATCCGGCAGAATGGAGTGCTTGTTCAGACCTTGAAATTGGAGGACTACCAGGCCATCGTTTCGGAGGTGCCCTACATGGAGAGTTGTTCCCCTTACGTGTCAAAATCGGGTCAAGCTATTTTCGGTCCGAATAATGCCCCGACCACGGTTTATGGGATTAATGAAGATTACATGGATATCCGTCGGCTGACGGTTGACCGAGGAGAAATGTTTAGTGATCAGGATATGAAAAATGCCGCCAAAGTATGCGTGGTGGGACAGACGATCGTGGATAATCTTTTCAAGAACGGCGAGGATCCTCTCGGTCAGGTCATTCGTTTTGACAAAGTGCCTTTCCGTATCGTGGGAGTTTTGGCTCCTAAAGGTTATAATTCCATGGGACGAGATCAGGATGATATCATCTTGGCTCCTTTCACGACAATACAGAAAAGATTGTTGGCAATCCCTTACATGCACGGTATTTACGTTTCCGTGATTGACGAGCGATACACGAACAAGATGATACAGGAAATCACGGGAGTATTGCGACAGACGCATCGTATTCCCGCGGGGCAGGAGGATGATTTCACGGTTCGTTCGCTGGAAGAGATGAGTAAGGTACTGACGATGGCGACCAAGGTTTTAACTATTCTTTTGGCTTGTATCGGGGGAATCTCCTTGCTTGTCGGTGGCATCGGAATCATGAACATCATGTACGTTTCCGTCACCGAGCGCACGAGAGAAATCGGTTTACGAATGTCTATCGGAGCCAAGGGACGGCATATCTTGTTTCAGTTCTTAATAGAGTCCATTATTATCAGCGTGTCTGGCGGGATTATCGGCGTGGGGTTAGGGATCGGTGTTTCAGTGGTTCTCAGTTCTTTGCTGGGATGGCCTGTATCCGTGTTACTGTACTCCGTGGTGATATCGTTTCTTGTCTGCACGTTCACGGGTGTTTTCTTCGGTTGGTATCCCGCCCGCAAGGCATCCCGGCTGAACCCGATAGACGCTATCCGTTACGAGTGATAAAAATGTGCGTGCTTTTCTATAAATCATCTTGAACAACAACACAAGATGGAAGGCTGTCCGGAAACGGGCAGCTTTTTTGAATTATAAGTCGGTACTTTTTTGTTTTTGAAGTGTTATAAAAAAGCAAGGCTCGTGAAAGAGACGCTTGATCAAAGTTATGAATTAAAATCGTATGTATGGAAAATCCAATTGTAAAAGTTGAACATTTGTATCATCGTTACACGACACAGTGGGCGATCGAGGACATCAGTTTCGAGATCGACGGCTCCGGTGTAGTGGGTCTGCTGGGCTCGAACGGGGCGGGGAAGTCGACAACGATGAATATTATTTGCGGTGTGTTGAAACAGACTCAAGGGAAGGTATTTATTAACGGGATCGATACGTTGAAACACCCGGTGGCTGCCCGGAAATATATCGGTTTTTTACCACAAAAACCACCCCTCTATCCCGATTTGACGGTGGACGAGTATCTTCGTTTTTGCGCGGAGATTCACTGGATGGACAGGAAAAAGATCAAGACGGCTATCGGGGAAGCGGAGGAACGTTGCGGGATCACGCACATGAAAGACCGCTTGTTGCGTAATCTTTCGGGCGGTTACCAGCAACGCGTGGGTATCGCGCAGGCTATTCTGCACGATCCGAAGTTCGTGGTGCTGGACGAGCCCACGAACGGGTTGGACCCGAATCAGATACTGGAAGTGCGCCAGTTGATCCGGGATATTGCCGAGGAGCGTACCGTGATGCTCTCGACGCATATCTTGTCGGAGGTGCAGGCTACTTGTTCCACGATCAAGATGATTGAACACGGGCGGGTTGTTTTTTCCGGCAGCGTGGATGAATTTGATAGTTATATCGAGCCGAACACGCTTTACGCCACTTTCGATTTGCCCCCTTTGCCGGATGAATTGATGGCGATGCCCGGCATCAGACGGGCGGAAAGCGTGGGAAGTCATGGTGTCCGCCTGACGTATGACGGGGATCGGGATACGATAAAGCTGATTATCCGGGAGAGTGTGGCACGGGGATGGGAAATGACGGAAATTAAGGTCGAGAAAAGCTCGATGGAAGCCGTGTTCGCTAAATTGTCAGGGAAATAATTTAATATGGAGGAAAAATTATGAGAGCAATATACAGGATAGCCCGTTTGGAGTTGTCAAATCTTTTTTATTCGCCGGTAGCGTGGCTTTTACTCGTGCTTTTCGTGTTTATGACAGGTATGGGATTTGCCGATATGATGGAGATGCTGGCAAGGCGGCAAGAATTGGGAAGCAGGGGATTGTACGCGATATCCCGGGTGATATTTTATACCCCCATGGGGGGATTGTGGTCGAGAGTGAGTCAGTTCCTATATTTATTGATGCCTTTGTTGACGATGGGGTTGATTAGTCAGGAATTTAACAGGGGATCTATCAAGTTGCTTTTTTCAGCCCCGATCACGGGCAGGCATATCGTGCTTGGAAAATACTTGGGCATCATGCTGTACGGTTTGTTGATGATGGCATTCCTGTTGGTTTACGTGCTGATAGCCGGATGCCTCGTGGAGTCGTTCGATTGGTCGGCGGTGTTGACGGGTTTGTTGGGATTGTATTTTTTGTTCGGGCTTTACGCGGCTATCGGGCTTTTCATGTCGACGTTGACTACTTACCCGATCGTGGCGGCAATAGGAATGTTTGCCTTGCTGACCTTGCTGAATCTGGTTTCCGGTATCTGGCAGGAATTTACCTTCGTGCGGGAAATCACGTATTGGTTGTCGCTTGGCGGTAGGGCGAGCACGTTTATCAAGGGATTGATTTGCAGTGAAGATATTTTGTATTTCGTGCTTATGAGCGTGATGTTCCTGTGTTTCGCGATATTGAAATTGCAGTTGCGGCGGGAGAGCTGTTCTTTTGCAGGGAAAGCCGCGCGTTATCTCGGGGTGTTTCTCGCGGCGGTTTTCTTGGGGTATCTGACTTCCCGTCCGACGATGAAGTGGTATCATGATTCGACACACACGAAGAGCAATACTTTAACACAAGCGAGTCAGGATATCGTGGCACAGTTGGACGGCGGATTGAAGATAACGACTTACGTGAATCTGTTCGGGAGCATTCACAGCATAACGACGAAAGGTATCAATAGTGATATAGCCCGTTACGAGCGGTATATCCGTTTCAAACCGGAAACCAAACTCGATTATGTCTTTTATTATTACACGGACACGACGACCGAGGCTTTTAAAAAGAGATACCCGGAAAAGACTTTGTACGGGGCGGCTAAGGATGCGGCTAAATTGCAGGGAACCCGGTTGGGAAAATATCTTTCCCCGGAGGAACTGGCTAGAGAAGAGGCGCTAAGAAATATAGATTTAAGTGACGAGGGGTATCGTTTCGTGGCTTTGATCGAACGGGATAACGGGCAAAAAACTTTTCTACGGGTATATGCCGACATGAATCGTCTTCCGGGTGAAACGGAGATTTCCGCGGCGTTGAAACGAATTGCGATGAAGTTGCCTCAAGTGGGTTTCTTGTCGGATCATGGCGCTCGTTCGATTGTCGGGGATAAGAATCGGGATTATTCTTATATGGTTGCCGAGAAAATGTACCGGAAGTCGTTACTGAATCAAGGGTTTGACGTGACTGACGTGAATTTGAAGCGTAACCCGGGGGTGTTGGATAGTTTGGACGTGCTTGTTGTGGCGGAACCTTTGGAACCTTTCACGAACGAAGAGTTGAAAACTTTGTATCGTTACGTGGAAAGCGGGAGGAATCTGGTGATCGCCGGAAAACCGAAGAGTTATTCCCATTTGACTCCTTTGATGGAGTATTTAGGATTGAGTTTCGAACCGGGTATTCTGGTGCAACAACAGATTGACGAATATCCCCCGCATTTGTTTCTTTGCCGGGCAACGGAGGAGGCTCAAGAGATATCCCGCCTGTGGAAGAGTCTGTACGTGAACACGAACATGGGACGCCGTCCCGCGTCTCTGGTGATGCCGGGAGCCTTGGCTATCGAGCAGAAAGCGGAGAAGGGTTTCCGTGTAATGCCTTTGTTTCAAGGGCGGGATTCTGCCGCTTGGAATGAATTGGAAACGATCGATTTCGTGAATGACACGGCACGCCTGAACCCGAAAGCGGGAGAGCGTGCTGGGGTGAAAACGACGATGGTCGGATTGGAACGGGAGCATGCCGGGAAACAACAACGGATTATCGTGCTCGGTGATGCCGATTGTTTCAGCATGGGCGAACTGTCCACAACCCGCCGGGGGATATCGTCGGCGAACGGGGACTTGATTATGTCGATGTTCGACTGGCTGTCTTACGAGGAATTACCGGTGGATACTACCCGTCCCGATCCTATTGATAATAAGTTGAACTTGGGTATGGATGCCGGGGGAACCTTGCAAATCGTGTTGAAGTGGGTATTGCCGGCATTACTTCTTTTGCTGGGAATACTGGTGCTGATCCGAAGGAAGGGGAAATAAGATAAAGTTCATTAAACTATAAAGTCCGTAAGGTTTACAATATCGTGATAAACCTTACGGACTTTTTTGCTTTCTCGGGTGTTTTCGTGTCAAAGATTTTGGTGAAAGGGAAACTTTCTCTATTTTTGGAAAAATATTTATTCCAATAATGAGGTATGACGGGCGTGACATAGCAGAAGAGGATTGGGTTAAAGGATTGAAGGACAATTCAAGTGAGGTCTTCGAACAGGTATTTCGGGAGATGAGTCCCAAATTATACAGGTTCGCTTTAGCCTATACCATGAATGCAGATACGGCAGAAGATATCGTGCAGGATACTTTTATGCGCCTGTGGTCAATGGCTGCTTCTCTGCCGGATGAAACCAATATCAGCAGTTATCTTTATTCTTCCGTGAAAAATTCTTGTCTGAATTATTATAAACATCTCCAAGTGGAAGATTCTAACCGGACGAAACTGACGGAAGCATTGATATACGTCGGTACGCTGGAGTACGAGGATAACAGCGCCTTGTTCGAGAAAGTTCAAGAGTGCCTGCAAAAATTACCCGACCAACAACAAAAAGTATTGGAACTAAAGATATTCCGGAACATGAGTTACAAAGAGATCGCTTGTGAACTTGATATCTCGGAAACATCCGTCCATACCCACGTGAAACGAGCTTACAAATTTATCCGGGAATCCTTGCCGTTACTCTATGCGTTTATGATCTTGAAGGGAACGATTTAATTTTAGATTTATGATTGGGGACTGCGCGAGACGTGCGTCTATTCTGTGATTTAGCGATTCTTGATTTTTGTGATTTATATTTGCATACAGAAACTCCGCCGAAAAAGTGTATATTTGTACGAAAACTCCGCCGAGTTTATGTACCAGTCTGATTACCGGAAAGAAAAATGGTTAGTTAATTTGCCTCTATATGCGGTAAGTGAACTTGTCAAGATAGAATAGAAATATCTATATTTTTGTCCGATATTTGCTATTAAATAAAGAAATATCTATATTTGTGGAAAGTTCGAGTTTTTATGGAGAAGGATATTTATGCATATAGTAATCGGGAGATAGCAGCTTCGCTAGGGCGAAGATTTCAGGAATACAGGAAGCGAATGGGATACACGCAGAAGGTTTTGGCTGAAAAGACCGGGATTAGCGTGTTTACGATCAGTTCTTTTGAAAAGGGTACGGGGGTGGGATTGTCACTGACAATATTTATCTCCATGATGCGTGCTATTGAACAGTTAGAGCAAATGGAGGCATTGTTGCCCGATTTGCCGGAGAGTCCGAAAGCACTTTTTGAAAGAGCACAAAAAAGGCATAAGCAATGAAAATGAATGTAGTCAAAGTGATACTCTGGGGACGTACCGTCGGGTATGTTTCGTGGGACAAAAAAAGTCGTCGTGCGTTTTTTCAGTATGATGACGCTTATGTTGCAGACGGTAGGGAGTTAGCTCCGCTGACCATGCCGTTAACAAGTGAACGTACTCGTCGTAATATGGTTTGGCCGGGAAATACAGATAAACTTTATCAGGGACTTCCACCTCTGTTGGCTGATGCTTTGCCTGGCCATTGGGGAAATTCTATTTTTAAGGCATGGATGCGGGATAATGGCATTCGTAGTTCGGATGTGACACCCGTGGATCAGCTTTCTTTTATTGGTTCTCGTGCTATGGGGGCATTGGAATTTGAACCGGCGCAGGATTTGGGAAGTGATAAAGCTTTTGATGTAGATGTGCAAAAACTTTATGATTTTGCACGAGAAGTACTATCGTCAAGGGAAAAGATTACTTTGACATCAGAATGTTCTGTATTGTGGCAGGAGTTGGTAAAGCTTGGAACCTCTCCCGGGGGAAAACGTCCTAAAGCAATCGTGGCGGTTAACCCACGGACAGCCGAGGTAAAATCAGGACAAACTGAAGTGCCGGAAGGTTTTATCCATTATATTCTTAAATATGATGACAGCTCTTCGTTTCCATTTGCTCGAATGGAATATGTTTATTACAGGATGGCTGTGATAGCGGGAATAGAGATGATGCCTTCTATGCTTCGACAATACGAGGGAGTAACGCATTTTCTCACGCAACGTTTCGATCGTGTGGGGAATGAACGTATTCATACCCAAACGTTGGCGGCAATGGCCCCGGGGGCTAATGATTATGATGATTTGTTCGAGGTGATTCGTCGATTACGGTTGCCTTATAAAGATAGTGAACAGCAATTCTTGCGTTTGGTTTTTAATGTTCTAGCCCGAAATGTCGATGATCACTCCAAAAATTTCTCGTTTTGTATGGATAATACCGGAACGTGGCGATTATCCCCGGCTTACGATCTTACCTTTGCGGTTGATACATCGGCTCCGGCGTATGTGAATAGGCATTCATTATTTGTTAATGGAAAGGATGACAAGATAACTATTGCGGACTTGTTGGAAGTAGCTGCCCGAAATGATATCCGAAACCCCAAAGAGTTGATAGAGAGAGTACGTGCCGTGATAGCTGATTTCCCGTCAATAGCTCGTGAAAACGAAATTCCAGACGAGATTATACAAGTACTCCGAAAAGAAATAGGGAATATCTATTAATCCGTTTTTTAATAATAGAAAAAATATTATCTAATTAACTTGTTTGTTATCAATCGTGTAAAGTAATTTTCAATTTTCAACTTTCAATTTTCAATTATTTTTTGTCCCCCATTTTTCCCTAACGTTGTCTTAATAATAAAGACGATGAAAAATCATGGAAATAGATAAAATCAAACGGGTGGTTTCGGGTAAGGCTTCCGAGGAAGAGCGGGAAGACGTGAGAGTCTGGATGGAAGGAGCGGAGGAAAGGAAACGGTTTCTGAAGGATGCGGAAGAGTATTACAGGGGTGGGGTGTCAGGAATCGGGGAGGAATCCCGACGGGTTGAGCGAATGTGGCAGCGGATGGCGTTGCCCCGGAAGAAGCAATGGATGGTTGCTTGGCGGCGGTGGGTTGCCGTGGCGGCGTGTGTGGCAGGCGTTGTAGGTGCGGTCTTGTGGATGGAAACCATAAAGGAAAAAGAAGTGGGAGAGAAAATATTGCCATTGGAAGTGGCACATTCCAAAGGTGTGAAATTGATTTTGCCGGATGGTAGTACTCACGAGATCACGAGAGAGAAAGCTTTGTCCATGAAGATTTCGGGATTCGAGGTGAATATGGAGAGTGCCACTGTTCTGGAAAAACGGGAGATTGATAACGAACAGGTTGCCCCTGTCGTGGAATATAGCGAGATCGTTGTACCCAGAGGAGCAGAATATTCGTTAGTTCTTTCGGATGGTACAACTGTAATATTGAATTCAGAAACCCGTATGCGGTTTCCGAATACTTTCACGGGAACGGAACGAAAGATATTTTTAAGCGGAGAGGCCTATTTTGATGTTGCCCGGGATGAAAGTCGCCCTTTTCTCGTGGAATTTCAAGGAGGAAAAGTGAAAGTGTTGGGAACCCGATTTAATGTACAAGCATACTTGGGGCAAAATACTTTCGCCACCTTAGTTTCGGGAAAAGTAGCGGTTTCTTCCGGGCGGGATTCCGTGGTTTTGCATCCCGGTGAACTATGCGAGATTGCGACAACGGACCGCACTCTTTCGGTGCGAGAGGCTGATATGATGTCAGTGTTAGCGTGGAAAAACGGGGAGTTCGTTTTCAAGGATGCTTCCATGGAACAGATCGTGAAAGAATTGTCCCGTTGGTACGATACCGAGATCGAGTACGATGCTTCGGGATTGAGGGGTATGAAATTCCATATTTATATGGATCGGGCTAAAACTTTGGAAGAAGCTTTACAAGTGATTTCTAGAATGGGGGAAGTCACTTATGAGATGGATGGGAAAAAGGTGATCATAAAAAAGAGGTGAAAAACAACGAGAGATGTTGGTCCATCTCTCGTGTAAAAAATCTCTGTATATTCCAACAGTCACATTAATAACGCAAAGCTATGAAAAAAAATCGACAAAAAGTAATTCGAGATCCTTAAGAAAGAGTTTTTTTGAGAACAATTAAAATGCAAAAATAAACTGCGATTTGGTGTGAAAAAGATGTTGGTCCGTCTTTTTCACGTGAAGAATTGCGATCTATAAATGTCACATTAATATTAATTTTTTATGAGAGAAAATCAACGAAAACTTTGGGGACTTGTTCCCCGTTGGGAGGAAAGGCTATTGAAATGGGGGCTTTGCCTATTAATATGTTGTTCCTCTGTTTATGTATCTCGGGCTCAAACGGACCCTCGGGTGAATTTGGATCTTAAAAATGTTACGTTAATTAAAGTTATCGAGGAATTGCGGGTACAAACGAAGTATAATTTCCTCTTTAATTCTGAGGAATTACGTGATTTTAATTCCGTGACTCTTAAATTGAAAAACGTTCCTCTCCGTCAGGCATTGGATTCTCTTTTATCCCCGAGAGGTTTGGGGTACACGATAGAGAAGGAAACAGTTGTCATTAGAAAACAAGAGGTCAAGCAGGTAAACTTGATCACGGTAGCAGGTAAAATTACAGATGAAAAAGGAAATCCTATTGCGGGAGCGACTATTGTCATTCACGGGACGACACAAGGAGTTGCTTCCGATGCGGATGGTAAATATACCCTTCCTGCACGTCCGGATGATGTATTGCAAGTTTCGTTTATTGGTTACAAGGCGGAAACCGTACCTATAAAGGGGAAACAGAGGGTAAATATCACGTTAAATCCTACTGAGGAAAACTTGGAAGAGGTGACTGTCGTGGCGTTCGGTACTCAAAAGAAAGAGAGTGTTGTGGGATCTATTACTACGGTACGTCCAATGGATTTGAAGACTTCCAGCAGCGATTTCACTGCTGGTTTTGTTGGACGTATTCCCGGTATTATAGGTTACCAACAAAGTGGTTTGCCTGTGGCTTTAACTGAAGAGGAAATGAATACTAAATTTTATATCCGAGGCATTACTTCTTTTCAATCGAATGCAAATACTGATCCTTTGATTTTGTTGGACGGTGTGGAAGTTTCCAAATTGGATTTGTCACGTTTGGCGCCTGAAGATATAGAGAGTTTCAGTGTATTAAAAGATGCTTCGGCAACAGCCATGTATGGTGCCCGTGGGGCGAATGGCGTGTTTTTGGTAACTACTAAAAAAGGTATTGAGGGGAGTGTATATACGACAGCTCGTTACGAGGCTATTGTTTCGATGCCGACTAGGGAGATTGATGTCGTAGATCCGATTGATTATATGCGTTATTATAATCAGGCGATTTTGGCACGTTCTCCGGGGGCAACTCCAAAGTATAGCGTGGAACGTATTAACCGGACGGCTTCCGGAAATTATCCTTCATGGGTATATCCTGAAAATGATTGGTATGATATTTTATTTAAAAATCAGACGGTGAACCATCATGCTGGAGTTACGGTTCGTGGTGGTTCTAAAGTCATACAATATTATGCTTCGGTCAATTATAATTTTGATTCGGGAATGCTGAAAACAGACCGTTTGAATCAATTTGATTGTAATATTAAAAACAATCAAGTTGGTTTCCGTGCAAATTTGAATATTGATTTGAAAGCGGGGATAAAATTGGTGGTTAATACTTCGGCTACGATGGACAGATACCATGGACCGTTAATTGATACACAAGGGGCTTATTCTTATGCATTTAATGCATCTCCGGTAGATTATGCGCCAACCTATCCTGCGGATGAAACATATGCATGGCCGCATATTCGTTTTGGTATCGGTGCAGGAGGTACTGATTCCGACACTAATCCTTACGCCCAGACACAACAGGGATACTCCAAGCGGACTCGTTTTTCGACAATTAATCGTGCTGAATACATACAAAATCTAACTTCTTTAATTAAAGGTCTGGAATTACGGTTAAGTGCTTCTTTGGTGGAAAATAGTTATGGAGACCAAACGTTTACAACAAAACCCTATTATTATTATATGAGTAATTATGACCATGAAACCGGTAAACATACTTTAGTTCCTAATCCGGCTTTACTTGGAGGGGGGAATACTTCATCTTCGAGAACTTTGTCTGCAGGAAGTAGGAGTACTACAACTGAAACGCGGATCACTTACGAGGGGCGATTGTATCATACGGCAGCTTGGGGCGATCACCAGACATCGGCAACGGGCGTTTTTCAGATGTATGAACGTACGTTCAGTCCGATCCCTGATGTGCTAAACGGTATGCCGCAGCGGAATTTGAGTTATTCAGCCCGTTTTTCGTATGGATATAAGAATCGTTACTTTATTGAAGCTAGTGGTGCTTATAATGGTTCCGAGCGTTTTGCCAAAGGAAACCGGATGGGTTTTTTCCCGTCGATAGGTGGTGCATGGGTGGTTTCCAGTGAAGATTGGATGTATTCCTTGTCAAAAGTCCTTCCTTATTTGAAATTCAGAGCGTCTTATGGAAAAGTGGGTAATGATGGAATTATCAGTACTCCCCGTTACGTGTATCTTCCAACTTTGGGTGATGGACAAGCATTAGGAGAACAACAAGTGGTTTATCCGGTACCAAATCCTCCGAATCGTTTTTATCGTAAAGCGATGATTGCGTATCCGAATGAAAATATCCAGTGGGAAATTGCTGAAACAATAAATTTGGGTATTGATACGAAATTTTTTGATGGATTGCTTGAAATTCAAGCGGATATATATCAAGAAAAACGTCATAATATTATTTCTCAACGCATGAATGTTCCGGCATTTATGGGAATAGAGGTACCGCCTTTGGATAATGTCGGGAGAACGTGTTCTCGAGGAGTCGATCTATCCGGAAAAATTCAGCATCAGTTTTCAAATGATTTTTGGTTGATATTGAACGGTACATTTACATATAATAAGACAACGTATGATTATATCGATGAAGCAGTTGATAAACCGGATTGGCAACGCAAAAAGGGACGGGAAATCAGTCAGCAGATGGGGTATATTGCCGAAGGACTTTTCCGCGATCAAGCGGAGATTGACAATTCGCCTCGTCAGGACGGAGATGTGATGCCGGGGGATATTCGGTATCGGGATATTAACAATGATGGGGTAATAGATGTGGAGGATGCGGTCTTTATTGGTTATCCGGAAACACCTCGCTATGTTTATGGCTTCAATGGATTTGTCAACTGGAAAAACTTTGAATTTAATTTTGCATTTCAAGGATCAGGTAAACGGACATTCTTTATCAATCCGGTTGCGATTACTCCTTTTGTAGGTAATCATGCTATGTTGCAGGCAATTGCTGATGATCATTGGTCGGAAGAGAATATGGACAGACAAGCTTTTTGGCCTCGTCTTTCTACTAATTCGATTGCACAGCATAATCCGTATGAAAATTGGTACAATTCGGAGAATGCAGAGGTGCGTAAAAGTACTTATTTCATGAGGGAATGTCGTTTCCTTCGTTGTACAGCAATATCAGTAGCATATAATTTACCACGGAAATGGATGGATAAGATGAAAATACAAAATGCTAAATTTACGTTTAGTATGAATAATCCTTTTTGTTTTTCTGATTTTAAGATGTGGGATGTGGAGTTGGGAGAAAATGGATTTAATTATCCGATTCAAAGAACTTATTCCGTGGGCTTAAGCGTTAGTTTTTAATTGAAAAACAAATATGAAGATGAAAAAATATTTATTATTTGCTTTATGGATTGGGGGATTTGTTGGTTTGGGCGGATGTTCAAATTGGCTGGATGTTGTCCCGGAGAATGATATAGAAACGATTGAAACTGATTTCGAAAAAAGAGAGAATGCAGAGAAATGGCTATGGACATGCTATGTTTTTATGGAGAAAGCTGTTGCGCAAGCTGTTTATCCTAATAGTTTAAATCCTGCATTTTTAGGTGCTGATGAATTTTGTGGACGAGAATATGCGCGTAAGCAAGATAATTCCGGTGCTTTATATATAGGTGATGGTTTGCAAATGTCACAAAATCCTTATTGCAATGTGTGGCATAAAAATCAGTATTGGGCGGCTATCCGTTATTGTAATATTTTTTTGGAAAATATTGACCATGTTTACACGATGAAAGAGGATGAGAAAAAAGTATGGGCGGCTGAAGTGAAGGCATTAAAAGCATTCTATTATTTTGATCTAATGCGTCGTTATGGTCCGATAGTTTTGATTGATGAAAATGTTAATCCAAATGTGGAATTTGAGGATATGCAACAATTTCGCCGACCAATTGATGAATGTGTGGAAGCAATCGTGAAGTTATGTGATGAAGCTATGCGTGACCTTCCTTATCAAGTAGAAAAACCTTCTGATCACCAATTATTTTTTAATAAAGAAGCTACAGCAACTTTGAAAGCATTAACTTTATTATATGCAGCTTCTCCTTTATTCAACGGTAATACGATATTGCAGAATTTTTATAATAAAAAAGGTGAAAAACTTTTTCCAACTTACAATAAAGAAAAATGGAAACGGGCGGCAGAAGCGTGTGATTCGGCAATCTTGATTTGTGAAGCAGCAGGGAAAAAACTGGTTACTGGTTCGGGAGATCGTCCTACTGCTTTGTTGAATACTATGCAAGATATTGAAAAGACATGGATTGGAGATGTTTACGATAGCCCAGAGGCAATTTTGACTATTAATAATAATACGGAAAAGTTAGTTAATTTGTTGACACCTGCAGCTTCTTCCGTGTATACAGATTATTATGATCCAAGTAGTGCCGGATGTTTGGGGGCTCCACTCAAGATGGTCGAAATGTTTTACACGGATCATGGGCTTCCGATTGAAGAAGATCGGCTGTGGATGAATTCCAAATATAATTTAACCGAGGAAAGTGATGAGAAGTATAGGCATGTTCTGCCATTGAATACTAAGATTTTGAGTTTGCATTGTAGGAGGGAACCCCGGTTTTATGCTATGATTGCAGGTGATCGGATGATATGGTATCGGAAGCATGGAACAGGTTCTACACCTTACACCGATGTAGAGATACAGACACGCCAAGGAGAAACGTTAGGAATGATTTCTAAACGGTTTGATGAAAATGAAAAACAAAATATTACAGGATATTGGATAAAAAAATGGCAAAGTTCAGACTATACGCTTCGTAATTACTCAACTAATGTTTCTACTTTGAAAAAGCCGAGGTATGTATTTCGTTTGGCTGAACTTTATCTGGCTGCCGCAGAGGCTTGGAATGAGTATTTGGATGCTCCGGATAGCCGAGTATATGCTCCATTGAATAAAGTTCGAGAACGTGCCGGTATTTTAAAAGTGGAGGATGCATGGAAGAACTATGCGAAGAATCCCGGCAAAGTAACGACTCGTGATGGAATGCGGGAAATTATTCAACAAGAATGGAATATTGAATTTATGTTCGAGGGACGGCGCTATTGGAATCTACGTCGCTGGATGACAGCTCCGCAAGAATTAAATATCCCGCAGTTAGGTTGGAATGTAACTTCTTCTACGCAGGAGGGATTTTATAATAATTTCGAGGGACCGATTGTCGCATGGCCGAAGCGTAAATTCGAGAGTCCTAAGGATTATTTTACTCCTATTCGAGCCGAAGAAATATTGATTTCTGGGGTAGTACAAAACCCGGGATGGTAATTTTGCGATGTTTGATTTTAGGTTAAAAAGTAAATATATGAAACAGATACTATTTATATCATTATTAATCTTGGGACTTTGGGCTTGTAATGATGATGGTGACAGGATTACTGTGACAGATTTGCCTGAGAATGCGTTTACATTCAAACCCGTGACTGGTGGTGCCGTGATGCACTATGTTTTGCCTTCCGATCCGGATATCGTGGGTGTGAAAGTGCGTTACCGGAATGCTTTCGGGGTGGAAACACTTCGGGAGGGAAGTAGTTCTTGCGATTCCTTGACATTAATTGGTTTTAGCGAAGCCCGAAATGATATTCCTGCTCGGGTGACGTTGAGTTATTATAATGGTAGAGAATCACAACCGTTTGATGTAATGTTTAGTACCTCGGATTCTGGTCCGGTTGCTTTCATGAAATCCGTAGGGTGTTATCCGAATTGGGAAGGTTTTTCTTTGAATTACCATGTTCCTGAGGGTGCGAATGGCATCGTACACGTTTTCTACGTGGGTACAAATCCTGTTACGAATTTGCCTGATACATTATTAATTAATAGTTTCTTTTTGGAGGAAACCCAACAAGAGGGAGGAGCTACTAGTTATAAAATGAAACAGAATATCGCTGATCCTACGGTAGTGGTAAAGGTTGAAGATTTTCTCGGGTATACGGTTGGTGAAAAAATTTGGGAAAATGTAGAAAATATGTCTAGTAAGAAATTAGACGCTAAGAATTTTGATTTTTATTGCGATAATTCGCAGGAAGATTTGGAATACAAATTAGGGGTTGAGTACTTGTTTGATGGAGATACGAGAGGAGTAGTTTGTTTTGAAGATAAAAAATTCCATTCTTTTTTGGCAGGTCCTGACGCTGCGGGGGAAAATGCCCATCCCATGTATATAGATTTAAGAGAGAATCGCCTTACGGCTTCTGTGCGTTTGTACAATCTGTATAAAAATAGTGCGGGATTAAGTTGGTATAATAAAGGAAAAGCCGGACTTTGTAATACGTATAATGAAAATGAACTTCCTTGTGAAGTAACGATTTACGGGTTAAAGGATAATGGCATGACACCCTTTTCTTATGACGAATTGGATGCGTTAGAAGGATGGGTAAAAATAGGGTCTTTTAAAGAAGATAAAGGACTTGCGGTGGCAGACCGGTGGTGTAAAAATACATGGCATTCTACTAATTGGACGCAAGGTTTAGATCTTGCTGAATTGAAAGAGGCTGAGGATGAATACATGGAGATCGTGATACCGGCATTCGGACAGGGAGAAGGATACCGTTATTTGAAAATGGTAATTAATGAAGTGTTTAATTATTCTGGGAATGGAACTTCCTATATAAACACGGGTAAATATGTTCAGTTCCACGAACTGGAAGTTTATACAAACAAAGATTAAACGAGGATGAAAATGAACAGATATATCGGAATATTGATCGGAATGTTGGCATTATTGTCGGCATGTGGAACGGATTCTTTGGAAGATACTTACAAAGAGTATGCTGGGGAGGGAGAAATCCGTTACTTGGGTAAATGTACAGATCTGTCGGTTACTCCGGGATGGCAACGTATTATTGTGACATGGAAAAATAATATTGATCCGGCAATTCAGCAGGTAAAGGTTGCGTGGTTGTTGGATGATACGAGGGACAGCGTGCTATTGGAACGCGGGACGACAGAATATAGTATTGATAAGTTGAATGGACAGCCTTTGGAAGATGGGAATTACGAGATTTCCGTGAGTGGAGTGGATTGCAACGGGAATACTTCGATTGCCAATATGACTTTTGGACGACCTTACACGCATTCTCATGAGGAAATAAGGGCATTTAACCGGGTGATTAGTAGAGTCTACTTTATACAGGATAGAGCGGTACTCTTTTTTTCCGAGTGGCAGGATAACATGGAGAAGGCCGTGTTGTCCTACCCGAAGACGGACGGAACCACTGGTGAATTGGAATTGACAAAGGAGTTTTTGGAACAAGCGCGAGTGCAGAATGGCGGGCTTTATTGGATGTTGGAGGACCCCGTGAATATTTCCAAGGAGGAAGGGTGTAATTTGGTCTTGTTGCGTCGTGCCAAATTGCCGGATTGTAAAGATGAAATAGAGTTTGAACCTTATGTTTTTGATGCTGATAAGACGTATGATTCTGATTTTGTGCAAGAAATGAAAGTACAATTTGGCTATGCTGAAATTCCAGCGGGATGGGCTGATACGGTACGGACAATTTATCTGGATTGGAGTGTCGGTTCTTTTAATAGTTTGTTGAATCTACCAAAGTTGGAAAAACTTGTATTGGGAGGAAGGCGCTACCAGTTGGAGTCGTCCATGAATGATGTCCAGTACGGGCAAAGTAAAGTGTCAGATCAAGGGGCTGCCAATTTTGTCTTGTCCGTGTTGAACGAATTAAATGGTTTGACGGTAGAGCGTTATAATAAGCATTTTCAAGAGCTTGAGAAGACAGATTATGTGTCCAATTGTGGAATGCCTCTTGTTCCTAAGGTCGATTTTATTGATATGACTGGGTTGCAATTCATGGAATATCCCGAGTCGAAGGTGAATTCGGGATTAGCTAACTTGACGGATGGAAATCCTGCTACTTATTGGAATCCTGAAGGTCAACCTGCTTTCACGTCCTACGAGTTGACTTTGGATTTGAAATCACCGAAGACGATTAACGGGATATGTTTCGTGCAGAAACAATATAGTGGTGACGAAATAGTGATAGCCCCAGAGTATGTAAAAGTTAAGGTTTCCAATAATGGCCTTTATTGGGAGGATGCTACTTACGTGGAGGATGTTCCGGTGGGCAAGAGTAGCGGGGAAACTACTTATATCCCGTTTATCAAGGATGTGCGAACTGCCACGTATCAATACGTGAAAGTGCAGGTGAATACCGTGATTTACGGTTCTTACTACTGTTCTTCCATAGCTGAAATTCGTTTATATTAAAATTTGTATATTTAGAAAAGAGTGCTCAAAAGCCGATAAGGCTTTTGAGCGGGCTCTTTGTATTCTTTTAGGGTGATTTTTTGTTATATCAAAAGATACAATAGATTATAAATTATAAAATAATAGAATCAAGTATGAAAAAAGTATTGTTGTTATTATTAGGCGTTTGCTGTTTGATTCCCGGTCTTTATGCCCAAAAACTTGAAAGCGTTTCGTTGGATGAGGCGGGAGAGTCGTTTGAAGTACGCGTGAAGTATTTTGAAAAACAGTTTGGTGAAGTGTTTACGCCGGAAAAGATGAGCCCGTTGCTCAAGGAAAGTGAGAAAGTGGAAGCACGTGCGAAATGGCGGAAACAAAGCGCCGAAAGATTGATGGCCGGGAAGTTGAAGAATATATTGCAGCAAGTGGGTGCCACAGAAGGAGGCGGCTTGTGGGTGACTTTCTATGTGGATGAAACGGGGAAGGTGATCACGGTAAAATTCGTCATGTCTGCCACGGTGTACGTGAAACTTTCGGCTAAAATGTTAAAAGAATTGTATAATTTGGCTATGGCTGAAAAATTTGATACTTCTTGTTACGGTTTCGACCAATCTCATACTTATGCCGTTGACGGTTTCGATTTAATGAAACGGGCTGTAGAGTAAGTTATAGAAAAGAAGAATTCTATTTAGTGGGGAAGAGATGATTTCGTGTATACCTTGGGGGCAGGCTGAATGAATTTCTTGCACGGAGAATGAACTTCAGTTTATTCTCTGTGTGTTTTTTATTGTTTGTGTTCATTAAAAATTGCTAGAGTTTAATGCAAGACCAGTGGTTGAAAAGGAGGGATGTTTGCGGCAACAAAATCTGACGATATAGGGGTGTGAAAAAGCCAAGTGCGAGAAGGAAATAAGATGTTCTCACGTTATGATGTCGAGGTTTCGTCGTTTCGAAACGGGGCGATAATGGTAGAACAACGGGGAAAGAACGAGAGAAGGGGCTGGTTAAGATTTTAACGTGAGAGATAATTGGCCGATTTTCAGAAGGAATCAGTAAAAGTTCTTTGACATGTTGGGACATGGAAAATATTGTAATATCTTTGTATGAACAACTTTAAAACGATTTTGAAGATGAAGTACCCGATAGGAATCCAGAGTTTTGACCAAATCATCGAGGACGGTTATGTTTACGTGGACAAGACCGCCTTGGTCTACTCGTTGGTGAAAGAAGGAAAAATCTATTTTTTGAGTCGTCCGCGTCGTTTCGGGAAGAGTCTTTTGGTGTCTACACTGAAGAATTATTTTTTGGGACGGAAGGAACTTTTCAAGGGGCTGGCGATTGACGAATTGGAGAAGGATTGGTTGGTGTATCCGGTGTTTCATATTGATTTTAACGGACGGAATTTTTTGAAAGGGGAAACGTTAGAGAACGTGCTCCAAGGATATGTATCCCGTTGGGAGGAAGAATTCGGTTTAGAAAATGGAGGTTTGGACGTGGGGGATCGTTTTATCCAATTGCTAGAGAAAGCACACGAGTGGACGGGGCATCGAGCCGTGGTGTTGATAGACGAATATGACAAGCCGATTCTTGACGTGTTGGATACAAATATAGAGGTGACCGTGGATGGCAACCGGATGCTGCTGGAGGAATGGAACCGTGGGGTACTGAAAGGTTTTTATTCTGTTTTCAAGGCGGCTGACGAGCATTTGCAATTTGTTTTCCTGACAGGAGTGACGAAATTCTCGCAGGTGAGCGTGTTCAGTGGTTTCAATCAACCGAAAGATATCAGTATGGATGGTCGGTATGAGGCTCTTTGTGGGATTACGCAAGATGAGTTGGATTATTATTTTGCATCACCCATGACGGAGATGGCAGAGGTTTATCATTATGATGCGGAAGGGATGAGGCAGTTGTTGAAACGTCAGTATGACGGTTATCATTTCGGTCCGCGGTTAGTGGATGTTTATAACCCGTTCAGTTTATTGAATGCTTTGGATGCAATGATGATTCAAGATTATTGGTTCCGGAGTGGTACCCCGTCTTATCTTATTCGTCTATTGAATCACACTAGAGAAAATCTGAATGAACTGACGGGGCGTTATTATGAAACTCCTGAATTTGTGGATTACAAGGCAGACGTTGAAAAACCTTTACCGATGATCTACCAGAGTGGTTACTTGACGATCAAAGGATACAATATGCGTCGTAACACGTTTTTGCTCGATTTCCCGAATAACGAGGTGAAAAACGGTTTCTTGACCATGGTGGCTTCAGATTACTTGAAGCCGCGAACAAGCATTAATAATTGGGTACAGGATACGGTGGATACCTTACAGGAGGGTGACACGGAAAAATTCCGTCGCTTGTTGACCTCGTTTTTGAGTAGTATTCCTTACACGATGCGTCGTAAGGAAAACGAACGTGAGAAAGAGCGGTATTTTCATTACACGTTCTATTTGTTGATGCGTTTGGTTAGCGTTTACACGGTTTACACGGAGAAGCAGCAGAGCGAGGGACGAGTGGATTGTATCATCGAGACAGATCATTATATTTATATTTTCGAATTCAAGCTAGACGGTACGGCGGACGAGGCATTGCGCCAGATAGAGGAGAAGGGGTACGCGTTGCCTTACTTGGAAGATGAGCGTCGGCTGTATCGTATCGGGGTTAGTTTCTCGTCGGAAACGGGAACAGTGTCGGATTGGAAGGTGGTCGAGTAATAGTTCGCGGAAAAAATTGTAATTCATTAGGAGGTGTGTTTTGCCACATCTCCTGATTTTTTTGTCTTTTTTGGTGAGAGTCTGTTATTGTCACGAATTGTCCATGTTCACCCTGCAAGGCGGACGGGTGAAAGGGTTGTATGTTTGCATCATCAAAGTTTGACGATATGTCAGTAGATTTTGGAGTATAAATTTTTAAATGAAAAATTATGGCAGAAGTAAGTAGTTTATTTAAGATTCGGGGGAAAGTGGGGAACACCGTTTTCTGTACCATGAACGGAAAAACGTTCGCGAGGGCGTTGGCGGTGAATAGAAATGATCCCAATACGCCGAAACAGCAGGCGGTACGTTCGAGGTTCCGGGTGGCAGTGCGTTTTTACCAGAAATTGAAAGAAACTTCGTTGCGGGATGTGCTGGACGTATCGGCAAAAGGGACAAGGATGAATGGTTTTTCCTTGTTTATGAAGATGAATCTGGAAGCCTTTAAGGCGAACGGGAAAATCGGGGATTTTTCGTTACTGCAATTCTCGGCAGGGAAACGCCGGGGTGTGTATGAGTTGGAGGCGGAGGTGGACGCTGAAGACCGGGTGACATTGCGATGGGAGGCTGACACGTGGGACGGATTCGGGGATGCCGACGACGGGTTGACAGTCGTGTTGTTGTACGGGAATCGTTCTTTTTCCCCGGTAGTCGTGGAGGGAATCGGGGCCAAGCGTTTGGATGAAAAGGTGACATTCCCGTTGACGAGGAGAAAGGGAACCCGGGTGCATATTTATTGTTTTTTCGGGACTCCCGACAGGAAAGCGTTTTCTAATACACAATACCTGAAGATATGAGCAAGAAAAATGATTTATTGAAGTACTTGAATCTATTGTTTGAGGCAAAGGCGGAATTGACGGGAGATCCTGCAGCTCCGATTCGTTATAACGGTTATGAATGGGAAGGGGGGATGCGTTTGGAACTTTTGGATCTGGAATTGGCGGTTTGTCCGATGATGGCGGAGACTGCAGTCCGGGGACAGCGGAGTTTTATGATCTGGAAGATGTTGAGCGAACGGGTGTTGGAATTGGAAGAGGTGTTCTCACCCCGGAAAGACGGGACATTGCATCGCTACTTGAGGATTACGCGGGGAGATGAGTTGGTGCAGTTCAAACAGCTGGATGCCGATACACGGGAAATGATCAATCGTTTCGTGCTGGTGCAGAGAGAGTCGTACCTGCGTTATGCCCGATGTTTTTGTTCGGAACCTGCGGTGTTGCCTTCCGTGTTTACCTTGTCGTTAGACGATATGGAACTGGGGGAGTTGTTGGCTTGTTTCTATCGTTCGGGTATCGTTCGGTGTCTGACGGGGGATATGACGGAAAAGGAGTTTATTCGTTTTTTCTGCCGGGTATGGAATCTGCCTTTGAACCCGGATTATTACTCGTTGATCAGCAAGTCGCTGGCAAGACCCCACCCGACGGCGTTGATCGAGCGATTGAGGACGTCGCTGGAAGATCATATTGAAAAATTGGATGCGAGGAGATGGTGATAATATTAATCCTATATTTATAATGAACGATGGAAAAGAATGAAAAATTACTGGTGACAGTAGTCGAGTTGCAAGAAGGTATTTCTCTGCGTTTGTGCATGATCGAGTCGAGGTTGCGGGAATTGAAACAATCTCCTTTCGAGCAGATGATGAGTGAGGAGGCTTTATGCAAAAAATTGGAGATTCACCGCCGCACTTTGGATCGGTACGCGGAGAAAGATAAGGTGCGGAAATGTCAGATTTGTGGGAGGAGGTATTATTACCCGTCGGATTTTATTAAAATTCAAGGCTGGAAATGAAGCCTGTAACCGGAATTGTCAGTGCGGTTGGCGAGTTGGTCGATCGCCTGACGCTCCCGGCGAGGGAGAAAAAGCAACTGGAAACGGATCTGTTGCGGGTGTTCATGGAGTGGGAACAACGGGTGATGGAAGCTCGGGCTGCCGTGTTGGTGGAAGAAGCTCGCGGCAATTGGTTACAACGCTCGTGGCGACCGTTGGTAATGTTGATATTTGCCTTGATCGTTCTTGTCGGTACTTTCACGAGTCTGCCGATTCTCTCCGATACTTCCCGCTTCTGGGATTTACTGGAAATCGGAATAGGCGGATACGTGGTGGGAAGGAGCGGGGAGAAAATCATGCAGGCTTTCACGCGCAAGCGGCGCTAATTCAGTGATTTAATGATTGCCGATTAGGTAATTCCGTGATTGGGGGGCTTTGATTGATTCGTGAGCGTGAAATTGTTGGGGTGAAAAAAATGTTCTTTGATATATTGGTTTGCACGTATAATGAAATAAAGTAGTAAAATAATTGTTCTTTGTTCACTAATTAGTTATCTTTGTGCGTAGAATATTTATCTATGACAGAAAAGAGAAAATATGTCCGCCAAGTAGTGGTTTATGCTGACTACTTCAAAGAGTTCAAGAAGGACTTGTCTAGGGATGCATTGCGCAAAGTTTATCAGGTTTTTATTTATATAATGACTTTAGAGCAGATACCTGAGAAATTTTTTAAAGCTATTACCGGAGTAAAGGGACTTTATGAAATTCGAGTAGAAGAAGGTGGAAATATTTATCGTATTTTCTGTTGTATGGATGAAGGAAATCTAGTGATATTGTTTAACGGGTTTCAGAAGAAAACACAAAAGACTCCCTTGGGGGAGATCGAACGAGCTAAACGGCTTATGCATGAATATTTTGCTAATAAAGAAATGAAAGGAGGAGGAAGAGATGAACAATGAAGAATTGAAAACAATGGGATGTACCTCGATAGAGGATTTGATTACTGAAGATTTCGGTGTACCGGGGACAGCGGAGCGTGATAACTTTGAAAATAGTTGTGAGGCTTTTATCATCGGAGAACAATTGAAAGCCGAACGTTTGAAAGCAGGGATGACGCAAGAACAACTTGCGGCTAAAATCGGAACAAAAAAAAGTTATATCTCCCGTATAGAAAACGGTCATACAGATATTCAGCTTTCTACGTTGTTTAAAATATTTCAAGGATTGGGGCGGAAAATCAGCTTCACTATCATGTAGAAATTAAATCTTTTATTATAAAAGGCGTGTAAACCAATTATCAAGGTTTACACGCCTTTTTTTGCATTTGTATGAGTAAATAACTTTTTATTGTTTTAAACTTTAAATTATTTAGTATGGCATTTTCAATTTTTAATTCTCCATTTTCAATTGTCAACCATCGTTTGATGGGTGACGGGGATGGGGTGGTGCATTTGGTGTGTTCGAAGAATACACGCCCGTTAAAGGAGCCGGATATGATCGTGTTGCATTATACCGCGGGTGTGAGTGGTGAATCTTCCGCGATTTATCTTACCCGGCCGGATGTGGCGGCTTCGGCACATCTGGTAATCGGGCGGGACGGGAAAGTTTTTCAACTTGTGCCGTTCAATATCGAGGCATGGCATGCCGGAAGAAGCTGGTACGCGGGATGTGCCGAATTGAATCATTATTCTATCGGGATCGAGTTGGATAATCTCGGGAAACTCCGGCAGAAAGGGAAAAAGTTTTTTGCCGAATGTGGTCGGGAGGTCCCGGTAGAAGAGGTGTACACGGATGACAAGGGGGACGTGCCGACTTTTTGGCATCGCTACACGCGGGTACAGGTTCAGGTATTGGCACAAGTTTGCCGATTGCTTCAAAAACATTACCCGATCAAGAACGTGGTAGGCCACTCGGATATAACAACAAGAAAACAGGATCCGGGACCGGCGTTGGAAGAGGCGTTTAAAAATTTATGATTTATGACTTCCGATTTTGATTGAGTGATTTCCGATTTATGATTATGTAATTACGGAATCGTTTAATCGGCAATCACAGAATAAGTAAATTTTCAATTTTCAACTTTTAATTTTCAATTGTTTTATGGCAGAATTTAATTCTTATTTGTTAGGTAAAGCGAGAAAATCAGTAGGTAACATCACGTTGTGTTACACGAGAAGGAAAAATATCGCGAAAGCGAAAGTTTTTTCAAGGAAAGACAACCCGACACCGGAGATACTGGTACAGCGGGCGAAAATGAAAGCTGTGGTACAGTTATCCCGAAGTCTTCTGCCGATCATTCGGAAAGGCTTCGCGGGTGTGGGGAACGGGACCACGTCGAATGCTTTCGTGGCACGGAATATGAAAGCGGTAACCGTGGATGAGAAAAACGTGGGAACAATAGATTTCGATCTTTTGCAGGTTGCCGCGGGGATGCTTAATCCGCCAAAGGTGACCGTGAATTATGATGAGGAAAGTAAGAAGTTCCAGTTTGTGCAAGAGATGCAAGAGGAAGAGGACGGGTACGCGTTTGCCGGAGATCAAGTGTATGGCGTGTTGTACGAGACGGTACGAGAGCGGGCGAGATTAATAACGTTGAGAGTCCGCGGTGAAGGTGGTAGCACGAGTTATGCGCTACCGGATGAGTGGGACAACACCAAGGTTAAAGCGTATTGCTTCGCCACGCTGGATAATGGGAAGATGGCATCAGACAGCTTATTGATTTCTTGATTTGCCATTTTTGATTTTAGATTTCAGTCGCACGGGGCTTTGCGTCGGGGCGGCTGGCTTCTATTATTTTCAATTTTCAACTTTCAATCGTATGAATTATTTTATAATAGGAATGTTCTCGACATTGAGTTTTAATTCGGTGTTGTCGCAGATGGCAGATCATTTGTTTGCCGGAGTGATCAGTATTATCGGGGGAATCGTGAGTTCCGTGGTTGTGGCTTGGTTGAAACGACGATGGGGAAAGAGAATAGGAAGATTTGATTAACCTATTTACACATAGTGTAATAGGTGTGTGATATTGACGAAGAATATAGTAGGGAGGTAACAGGTGGAATATTGAAGGTCGGAATTAAAGTATAAATTATTTTATTTTTATGTGGTTTTTAATAAAGAAATCTATACCTTTGCTTTGTCAATTCGAGAAATAATAAAGAAGTGTATAGCACAAATGAAGGAATAAGCCTCCGGAAGTGTGCATACACTTTTTTTGTTAAATCCGAGTTGACGTTCTATTTAATAACCGGAGGCTTTTTTGAAAACGTTTTTTTTACAAGATAGTTACATGTAAATGTAATGTTTTTTGAATTCTAATTTGTCTAGGAGGGTGAAAGTACCGTGATGGGAAATCCCCTTTTTTTATTTTTTCTCGGGTTTAACTAAAATTTAAATCGATTGCATTTTGTAACCATACAGAATCGTTTTATATTTGTTAGCGAAAATAGTGCGTGTTTTCAGACTATTTATTATTTACAAGATTAAAACTATTACACACATGAGAAAAACAGTATGGATTATTTTGAGTTGCTTTCTCACCTTGTTGTTTGTACCGAAAACTTACGGGCAGGCACAGGATAAGTTGTTGAGTTTACTCAAGGAAGAGTTGGCACAACAGATGAAGGAACTGAAAGGCGAAGAGTTTCCCCCGTATCACATGAATTACAGGGTTATTGATGTGACCACGTCCGTGGTATCCACTTCTTTCGGGGCGTTGATGAACAGTCAGCAATATCGTTCCCGGACTTTAGTACCGCAAATTCGTTTGGGAGATGCAACATTAGATAATTTCAAGTTCGCCCAGATGGGGGCGCAACAGCCTTCGTCAGCCAGATTGCCTTTGGACGAGGATAATAATGAAGATGCCATTCGTCAAGCTATCTGGAACGAGACAAACAACCGTTACAAGTTTGCCGTGGATATGTACCAAAGAACCAAAGCGCAGACGACGGTGAACGTGGAGGAAGAGGATAAGGCTCCTTATTTCTCGGAAGTTCCGGTAGAAAAGTATTACGAGGCTCCGCTTCCGGTAGAAAAAACTAAAATTGATCTGGACGAGTGGGCGAAACGGTTGAAGGAAATTTCCGCCGTGTTCAAAAATCAACCCGGAATCATGCAAGGTGACGCTATGATGATTTATACCGTGGAAAGACGTTATTTCGTGAATAGCGAAGGTACGGAGGTTGTTCAGAATCTGCCGTATGCCCGGATTATGGTATTCGGGGAGACGAAGGCTGACGACGGAATGGAATTGCCGTTGAATCTTTCTTATTTTGCTTATGATCCGAAAGATCTGCCGTCAAACGACAAGATCATCGCCGACGCGAAAGAAATGGTAAAAACTCTTGAAGCATTGCGTGTCGCTCCGATGGTAGATCCCTACACCGGTCCGGCTTTGTTGTCCGGTCCTGCCAGCGGGGTATTCTTCCACGAGATATTCGGTCACCGTGTTGAAGGACAACGCATGAAGAGCGAGAGTGACGGACAGACGTTCAAAAAAATGGTTGGTGAGTACGTGTTGCCTGCTGATATGCACGTGTATGATGACCCGACAATCCGGGAATATGCCGGGGAGGATTTGAACGGTTTCTATAAATATGACGACCAAGGTGTGAAGGCTGAACGGGTAGACGTGGTTGTGAACGGCAAGTTGAACGAGTTCCTGATGACTCGCACCCCGATTGACGGGCATCCTCGCTCGAACGGGCACGCGCGGGCTATGGGGGGATTTGATCCGGTATCTCGCCAGTCTAATTTGGTGATTGAGACTTCTAACCCGAAAACTCCGGAAGAGTTGCGCCAATTGTTGATCGAGGAAGTGAAAAAACAAGGTAAAGAATACGGTTATTTCTTTAAAGAGGTAACGAGTGGATTCACGTTCACCGGAAAAGGGGGAACGAACTCCTTTAACGTTACCCCGTTGGAAGTGTACAAAGTGTTCGCGGACGGTCGTCCCGACCAATTGGTACGCGGCGTGGATCTGATCGGAACTCCCCTTTCCATGTTCTCGAATATTATTTACGCGGGAAATGACGCTCGTGTATTCACGGGTATGTGTGGTGCCGAGTCCGGTTCTATCCCTGTTACGGCAATTTCTCCGACTATTTTGGTAAACAAAGTAGAAACGCAACGGAAAGCCAAATCACAGGATATTTTACCGATTTTATCGGCTCCGGGATTGGAGAAAAAAGCTAAAAACTAAAAGAAATTTGACGTTTAGAATTTAGAGTTAAAAGGAGTGTTGGCATGAGCGGGGAAATCTAAAATCTAAAATCATTAAATCTAAAATTAATACGATGAAATATATATTATCACTATTATTGTTTTTCCTGCTGCTCGGTCCGGTTGTCGCACAAAGCGAGCAAGATCAGGTGATTTTTAAAGCCATGCAGGATGAGTTGCAGAGAAATAAGGAAAATTTGGCTTTGCCGGGAATGGATAAGCCGTTTTATTTGTCCTATTCTCTAGGAAGATATCGTCAATTCGAGGTATCGGGAGTGTTGGGGGCTATCACGAGTTCAATGGAATTACCTTGGATGGGTATCGGTTCTTCGCAATTGCTGTTGGGAAATTATGACAACACGAGTGATTCCCGTTACATCGGTCAATTCTTGAAAATAGGTATGCCTGCCGAGGCGGATTATGATATGATTCGTCAGAACTACTGGTTGGTGACGGATGCTGCTTATAAATGGGCATTACAGGAATCAGCCGCTAAAGAGGCTGCCTTGAAAGCTAACCCGCAAACACCGGAAGAGGCAGCATTGCCTGATCTGGTAAAGGCAGAGCCGATCACGAAAATAGTGGAGAGCAAGCCCTATGATATTAACATGAAAGAGTGGGAAAACGCGATTCGCGAACTTTCCGCTATTTTCAAGGGTTACAAGGATATTTACAATTCATCCGTGGGTATCAGCGGGCTGGACATGGAAGTGTACAAGCAAACCAGCGAAGGGGTAACCATGAAGCAACCGGTTTCTTACGTTAATTTCTATGCACAGGGATTCGTGAACACGGCGGACGGCGTGAAAATCGGAGATGTCTATTCCGTGTTGGTGGCTCGTCCGCAGGATATGCCTTCACTGGAAGAGCTGAAGAAAAACGTAAAAGCTTTTGCCGAGAATCTGATTAAATTGAAAGATGCTCCCGAAGTGGAAGAGTTTTATTCCGGTCCGGTGCTTTTCGAGGATGGTGCCAGTTCAGCTATTTTCACGAACAACTTGTTGAATCAAGGCGGATTGTTCGCTTACCGGAAACCTGAAGGCGGTCGTGGAGGTGCAGCCAAGACTTTGGACGGACGTATCGGAAGAAAGATCATGGATAACCGTTTGACGGTAAAGAATTACAGCACGTTGGATAAATATAACGGGGTGCCGTTATTGGGAGCTTACGAGATTGACGCGGAAGGTGTTGTTCCGGCAAAGGAGATGACGCTGGTGGATAAAGGTATTTTACGCCAGATGTTGAACGGGCGAGTACCTTCATTGAAGACTCCTCATTCCACGGGTAGTTCCAGATTCGTGATGACTGGACAGGACATTGTTTACGTGACGGCACCGGGAACAATTCATATCGAGGTGGATAAAGGTACGAAGCAGGATAAGATGAAAAAGGCCTTGATTAAGGCAGCCAAGGACGAGGGATTGGATTATGCCTATATCGTGCGTAGTATGGCAGGAACAGCTTCCCGGATTTACAAGGTAGACGTGAAAGACGGTAGCGAAACGCAGGTTCGTTTCGGTGATGTTTCCGCGATTAATCTGTCGAAAATCAAACGGGTATTGGATATTTCCAGCAAGGAAAATGTGTCCAATTATATTTTGAACCGTCAGGTGTTGTCTTCGTTGATTTACCCGGCTTCTATTTTGATTGAAGACGTGGAGATCAACAAGTCTGAACCGAAGAAAGAGAAAGAACCGGTATTGAAATTCCCGTTGCAGAGATAAATCGCCGGAGGCGAGTTACAGGTTGCAGGTTACATTCGCCTGCGGCGAGTTACAGGTTTATTTTACGAATAAACCGGATTCTGAAAGCTAAAAACTAGAAGTTATAATATACGTAACTTTTAGTTTTTAGCTTTTATCTTTTAGTTTTAAAAACTACCTTTGTGAAGGGATGGGTATGTAATTGGTATTAAAATGAGAAAGACATTTGACAATATTCGCCTGATAGCTCGTTACGAGCGGAGACTGATAGCACGCGGGAAGTTATTCTGGATTTTCATGATTTGTGTGTTAGTCGGTATTACCGGGTTTCAATGGTTATGGCAAGGAGGGGGAAGATGGGGAATTAGTTCTTGGGCGGAGGTCGCTTTGCCTTCCTATATTCCTTATTTGAACGCGTGGTTATATAGTCTGGTGCAGGGAATCATGGTCATCTTTGTCGGGGTGGATTTTGTCAGGAGGGATCGACGTTTGGAAACGAACGTGGTGTTTTTAAGCCGTCCCGTGACGAATACGATATACCAGACCGGAAAGGTGTTGGGGATACTGGAGGTGTGTTTGTTGATGAACGTGTTGACGATGGCGTGTGGGATGGGGGTACATTTGTTGTTTGGGGAGCCGGGGACTTTTCAGCCGGGAATTTATTTGATTTATATGGTCGTGTTGACGATTCCCTCGTTGATTTTCGTGTTGGGCTTGGGATTAATTATTGTCAATCAAATAAAGAATCATGCTTTGGCAATTCTTGTTTTATTTGCTTTGTTGGGGGCGTTTTATTTCGGGACAGGGGAGATTTTATGGGGTGTGTTTGACCCGTGGGGACGGGCTTTGCCGCTTTTGTTCTCGGATGTGACGGGGTTGGCAAAACCGGCATGGACAGTATTGCAGAGAGGGATTTTCATGTTGTCCGGTATCGGGTTCATCCTGTTAGCCGTGGGAATGATGAAGCGATTGTCGGATCGGAGCAGGGTGATTCGAATCATTCGGGGATTCGGGATTGTTTTTATTCTGGCGGGAGTTTTTGACGGATTTTTGTATGTCGGGAAGTTTCAAGGAATAAATGCACGGAGAGAAATGTACCGGGAAGTATTTCAAAAGTATGCGGGAGTGGATAACGTGCACGTGAAAACTCATGATATCCGTTTCCGTCAAGCAGGGGAAAGAATGTACGTGACAAGTGAACTGGTGCTTGAGAATGAGCGCACGAACCGGTTGAAGAATCCGATACTGTACCTGAATCCCGGTTTGCAGGTGACAAGTTTGAGGGATCGGGAGGAAAATACCGTACCTTTCACGCGTGAGGGGCAGGTTGTTATCGTGGATCGGGAATTGGATTCCGGGGAGGAACTGAATCTTCGCATGGAGTACGAAGGATTTATTGATGAAGCGGTCTGTTATCCCGATTTCACGGATAAAGAGTTCCATGATACGCGTTTAGTCCTTTTTTCCCGACGCCCTCATCAATTTTTTCGTCACGGATGGTGTTATGCCCGCGTGGGTGATGATTATACATTTCTTGTTCCCGAGTGTTTATGGTATCCGGTGAGTGTGCCCACGGTAAATATATTATCTCCTTTGACTCGTCGATATGATTTTACCCGTTATACGTTGCATGTCGAGAACGTGGGAGAAAGAACGGCGATTTCTCAGGGAAATATGAACGTGAAAGAGAACGTGGCTAGTTTTGAAAACCGTAACCCTTTGCCCCGTTTAAGTTTGAGCTTGGGGCATTACGAGAAAAAGAGTATTGTTTTGGATTCTTTGGAAATGGAGATTTATCATTTTCCGGGGCATGATTTTTTTGAACGAGATTATACGGTGAGTGCAGATTCCGTGAAAATACTTTTGCAAGAGCCTATAAGTCAGGTTTGGGAATACAAGGGAGGCGATTACCCGTACCGGCGTTTTGCCGTGGTGGAAACACCCGTGAATTTTATTCCCTATCAACGAAAAGGGAGTGTGGGAAGCGAGTTTATTCTGCCGGAGATGATATTTGTTCCGGAAAAAATGTATAGTGCTTATTATTTTCGTGTACAGTATTGGCCATGGGAAAATGATGAACGTACGCGTTTTGAATTGGAAAGTGACGCTTTACGGAATATTTTGGTTTTGAATCTTCAGGATGGGGCGTTCAATTGTGTTGCCATGTTTGAAGATTTCGGGGGAATCGTGGCATCGGACAAATACCCGGGCGTCGGGGGTATCATTAATCATTTGCTGGCGGCAGAGGAGATGTATCGCGGTCCGATGATTTATTTCTCGGAAGATATGGAGTATGAAGAAGTGGTGGATTATTGGGATGGCAAGTCGTTGCGGGAAGCTTTGGAGGATAAAGATATTAAATTGAATAACCTGCGTATATTGTTGGATAGAAAATATGCTCAGATTGAGAGTCATTTACGGGCTCTCGTGGGGAGGTCGGAATTGGTGGATTTTGCGAAAGATTTCAAGAAGCGACATGCTTTTGCCGGGATAGAGCTGGACGTGTTTGTACAGGCGTTCGAGGCTCGTTTCGGGATAGATGTCCGTGATATTCTGGATAAGTATTACGAGGGGAAAATGCTGCCTGTTTTTTATGTAAGGGATATGAAAGTGGAATTGTTCGAGGAAGAGAAATATGCGCAAAAGATAGCAAGTTGTAAAGTGTATAATCCTTCGCCGATGGATGGGACTGTCACTATTCTCGAGAGGGGGACTTCCGGAGAGGGAGGGAGTTCTTCCGGAAAACATAGTTTCCTTGTTCCGGCGCGCGGCTGTAACGAGATACGAATTGTGCTCGGAAGTGACGATTATTTTTTCTTGGATATGAATCTTTGTCAGAATATTCCCGGGAATAAGCTTATGGAGTTTGGTGAAAATCGGTTGGAGAAAACAAAAAACGGGCGTACCGGTATCTGGGACACTGACAGTACCGTGTTTTTAAGGAAAGAACCGGGTTTGGTTGTCGATGATGATAACGTGATTATTCACGAGAAGAAAAAGAGAGAGAAGTTGGCAGCTTATTTCTCTGAAAAAACAGAGCATAAAAAGTATGAATATATCTATGACCACGAACGTTGGACTCACGTGACCAGTTCCGAGTGTTATGGCGATATCGTGAAAAGTGCTTATTATAAAATAGCCGGAACGGGAAAATCGGAAGTGGAATGGAGAGTGAAAATTGATGCTCCCGGGGTGTACGATGTTTTGGTGTATGTGCCGAATATCCAGGTGACACCCGCTCGCGGTACGTTTATAAAGGGTGCCCGGCTTTTTTACCGGATCGGTTCCAACGAGGGAATGACAGACGTGGAAGTTATACTGGATAACGAGGACGCCGGATGGATCTCTTTGGGTAAATTTGATTTTAATGCAGGGGAATACAGTGTTTTGCTAAGTGACCGGGGAGGGGATTCGTTAAGTTGGGAGAAAACGGAAGACTACGGGTGGGAAGGGGATGCCGTGCAGCTTATATTCGCCGATGCAGTGCGATGGGTGCCCGTGAAAAGATGAGGTCAGAAATGAGGATGAGGGGTGAGCAGGAGAAGTAATGTCTCTTTTAATTCTCTGAAATTAATCGGTTTCATGATGTACGCGTTGCAACCGCATTGATAAGCGGCTTGTTTGTCGTCTTCGTATGCATCGGCACTGACGGCTATAATAGGAATATCCTGATCCGATTCGCGTATGGCGCGAGTTGCTTCCAGACCGTCCATTTCAGGCATTCGGATGTCCATGAGTATGGCATCGGGGTGTTCGTTTCGATACATTTGAACCACCTCTACACCATTTTTCGCGTGAATGATCCGGTACTGCTTTTTTAGTATCTCCTGCAAGAGAAAAAAGTTACTTTCATTATCTTCCGCGATAAGAATGACGGGGTGTTTCTCGATGTTCATAGGCAAATTTTTAAATGAACGTTTAATCATCTTAAAATTTTGCGTATCAAGGAAAAGACTGTTTTCGTACCTTGATGGTTGAGTATGAAAGAATTAAAAATACAACTATCCGGCCGAATTTTGGTGAAAAAAGAGTATATTTGCGCAATCAAAAAACGTTGGTTTATTGCGAGTGTCAACATGGTCGTTCTTCTTCCTTTTTGCTTTGCTTTCAAGTATGTTTCGATGAAATTTGTGTATTTTTGTTCCCGCAAAATAAGGGATTATGAAAGAGAAGGTAAACAAGACTAACGCGGCAAGGTTGTTGGATAAGGCAAAAATCGCCTACGAGTTGATTCCCTATGAGGTAGACGAGCATGATTTGGCCGCGACACACGTGGCGGCGCAATTGGAAGAGAATATCGCACAAGTGTTCAAAACCCTCGTGCTGCATGGTGATCGGAACGGTCACTTCGTTTGCGTGATTCCCGGAGATCATGAGGTCGATTTGAAGTTGGCGGCGAAAGCATCCGGGAATAAGAAGGCCGATTTGATCCCTATGAAAGAATTACTTCCCGTGACCGGATATATCCGGGGCGGTTGTTCTCCTATCGGGATGAAGAAGGCTTTTCCCACGTTTATTCACGATTCATGTCTGCAATTTGAATATATTTTCATCAGCGCCGGAGTGCGGGGGTTGCAAATTCGTTTAAAACCAGAAGATTTGATCGGGTATGTCAGGGCTACGGTTTGTCCGTTAATAGGATAAGATATGTAAATTTCACGAATAACGGGGACTGTGCCAACAGCCCCCGTCTGACTCGCGTATAGCGTTCTTTTGTTCAGCGGACGATTATCGTGCGCTATCTTTTTATTTGAATTTTATTCATCTTAGTTATGAAAAAGCAATACACATCACATGGAAAAGAACTACCTGCACGAGTTTCTAAACAAAGATAAAATAATTTTTGATATCTGTGTCTGTTTAGGGCATATTTTTTTATTTCAACGTTTATACTGTTTGGTCTGCTTTTTGCATTATTTGGGAAAAAAGTGTTGGATATGAGAAAATGGATTTTTTTATTTTGGATGGCTATGTTTATAGCCGGTTGTGATTTGATAGAGTATCATCCTTATGATGTCCGTTTATCGGGGAAATTGGATATTAACAAGAAGAATATCCCGTTGATCGAGGAAGCGTGTCGCGATAAGGATACGGTACGGTTTGTGCTCATGGGAGATACTCAACGCTGGTATGACGAGACGGAGGCTTTCGTGAAACACATGAACAAAAGAGATGACGTGGATTTCGTGATTCACGGCGGGGATATCTCGGACTTCGGGTTGACAAAAGAATTCCTGTGGATACGGGATATCATGGGTAAGTTACGTGTACCTTACGTGGCTTTGCTCGGTAATCACGATATACTGGGGAACGGGATGGATGTGTTTGTTGACGTGTTCGGGGAAGAGAACTTTTCTTTTCGTGCGGGCGAAAATCTTTTTCTTTGCGTGAACACGAACGCGCTGGAGTTCGATTATTCTCATCCGGTGCCCGATTTTTCGTTTATCTATTCGGAATTGCAGGATACCGTCGGTATTTCCCGGACAATTCCGGTTATGCACGTGCCACCCGGGGATATCGAGTTTAATAATAACGTAGGGTTTGTATTTCACACGATGTTGAAAACATTTCCCGGTATGGAGTTTTGTATGCATGCCCATAGTCATCGTTTGCGTCACGAGGAGCATTTTGACGACGGGATTCCTTATATAGGTTGTAGTTGTATGAAAGATAAAAATTATCTGTTATTTACTTTAACACCGGAGGGGTACGAGTATGAAGTGGTCTATTATTAAAGCGGGAATTATGGCCGTGTTGCTTTCGTTTACCACGTGGGCGATGGGGGACGAGAAGGATGATCGGGAGGAAAGACGTGCAGAACGGCATAAAAGAAAACTGGAACGTTACCAAAATCAATGGAATAGTTTGATCCCGAAGTATCAAAACTTGCAATTTGCCGGCTCGATCGGGTTACTCTCGGCAGGTATGGGGTGGGACTACGGTCGGCAACGGCAATGGGAAACCGAGTTTATGTTTGGTTTTGTACCGGGGTTTTCATCTAATAAAACCAAGGTAACGCTCACGTTGAAACAAAATTATGTGCCTTGGGAAGTTTCTTTGGGGAAAAATTGGGTGCTGGAGCCGCTTGAAACGGGATTGTTTGTGAATACCGTGCTGGCAAGTGATTTCTGGGTGAAAGAACCGGAGAAGTACCCGAATAACTATTACAAATTTTCGACTCGTGTTCGTTTCCACGCTTTTCTGGGACAACGTATTGCGCTGAACATGAAAGAGAATTTCCCTTTCCGTCGAATCACGGTATATTACGAGTTGAGTACTTGTGACCTGTACTTGATCTCGAAGTTCACGAATCAATACGTGAAGATGGTCGATATTCTGAGCCTCTCGTTCGGGTTGAAGTTCCATATTTTGTAAACGAGTAATAAACAGACATCCTGCTGGGGCTGACATTTAATTTACTATATTTGTACAACAAAATCAAGTTAAAACGGTTTTAGAAGATAAAGGTATATAATGAAAGAAAGTATATCATTGACGAATCAATATAATCGAGCGGCAGAAGTTATTAAAACGGCAATACTGCAAAGTCAATATCAGGCTGTACAAAAAGTGAATAGCGAGCAATTGGCTCTATACTTTGGAATTGGGCGTTATATCTCGACACATTCACGCGATAATTATTGGGGTACAAGTGCATTGACTTATATTAGCGAAAAACTTCGTCGTGATATGCCCGGATTGCGAGGATTCTCTGAAGCACACATGAAGAAGATGCGCATATTTTATGAAGAGTGGAATATGCTTGAAGATAAATCGTTCATTGCAATGAACGATTTACAACTGGTTAATGAAAGTCTTTCAACTGATGAAACGGATTCTATAGCAATTCGTTCCTTGCGAGGAACGAATTGTGAAGACTTTCCGTTAGAAGACTTTCTCCGAGTACCATTTACTCATCATTATACAATATTGTCAAAGGTCAAAGAACTCAAAGAACGATATTTCTATATTCATGAGTGTGCGATTTATCATTTATCTGTAGATGGTCTGAAAAAGGCTATTGGCAATGATGATTATCACCATCAATCGCAAATGCCGAATAATTTTTTGCAAAAGTTGACATCATCGGAGTTGGCATTTCGAGCCATCAATGCTTTTAAGGATGAGTATATGCTTGATTTTATTAACGTGGAGGAATTGGGGATACGGGACATTGCAGATATTGATGAACGGGTGGTAGAGCAAAAGATTATCCATGATATTAAGAAATTCATCATGACTTTTGGACAAGATTTTGCTTTTGTCGGTAATCAGTATCATCTTGAGGTCTATGGTGAAGAATTTTTTCCGGATCTTATATTTTTCAATCGTGAACTAAATGCACTTGTTGTTGTCGAATTGAAAACAGGTAAATTCAAACCGACCTATTTGGGACAATTAAGTACATATCTCCGTATATTAGATGATAAAGTGCGAAAGCCACACGAAAATCCTTCTATTGGTATTGTTCTTTGTAAACATGCCAATAAAGAGTTTGTGGAATATGTTATTCAAGATTACGATAAACCCATGGGTGTAGCCACGTATAATACTTCTGCTGATATGCCTGAAAAATTGCGTAAGGCTTTGCCTGATATAGATGAGTTGAAGAAATTGCTTTGATGTTTTGTTTAATATTGATAATAGAGAAAACTGCTCTCAAACTTTTTCACCCGTGGCGTTGAAAGAGATTGGTGATTGGATTGAGAATTTAAAAATAAAGAAATGAAAAGATTACGCTATTCAATCATCTTCGTCCTTTTTCTCGGTTTGGCGGTCAACGTGTCTGCCCAGCGGAAGAAAGTGGGATTGGTGTTGAGTGGCGGGGGTGCGAAGGGTGTTGCACATATTGGGGTATTGCAAGTGTTGGAAAAGGCGGGCATACCCGTGGATGTGATAGTGGGAACGAGTATGGGGTCTATCGTGGGAGGGTTGTATGCCATCGGATACACGGCCGATCAATTGGATAGCCTCGTGCGGGCGCAGGATTGGATGTTCCTTTTAAGCGATAAGGTGAATCGTTACGATTTGTCGTTCAGCGAGAAAGAGTACGATGCGAAATACGTGTTGTCCTTCCTATTCGAACGGGGAAGACGTCGTCCGGTAGGGTTTATCAGGGGACAAAACGTGTATAATCTTTTTACAGACCTGACTATCGGGCATCATGATTCGTTGGATTTTTTGAAATTGCCCATTCCCTTCGCTTGCGTGGCTGCTGACGTGCTGAATCGGCAGGAGGTCGTGATGACCGATGGAAATCTGGTGCGGGCGATGCGGGCAAGTATGGCTATCCCGGGAGCGTTTACGCCGGTAATGGCGGGTGATCGGGTACTGGTAGACGGGGGCGTGTTGAATAATTTCCCGACAGACGTGGCACGGGCCCTTGGGGCGGAAATCGTGATCGGCGTGGATGTACAAGCGGATTTGATGGCGGAGGATAAGCTGGAATCGGTTTCCGGTGTGATACCGCAGATTGTCAATTTGCTTTGTATGAATAAACACGAGGAAAACGTGAAACTTGCCGACTTGGTTATCCGTCCGAACGTGAAAGGATATTCTGCCGCGAGTTTTAGTGCCCGCGCGATCGACTCTTTGTTGACAAGGGGTAAGGTGGCGGCATTGCAGGATTGGGGTGAAATCATGCGAGTGAAAGAATTGATAGGAGGGCGGAATGAAAAAGTAGCCGAGCAACCAGCCGTGTACCTGCCGGAAGAGTTTGATATCCGGGATATACGCGTCGAGGGACTCACGACCAAGCAGGAAGGATGGGTACGCCGGAAAATGCGGTTGCGGGAGAATAGTGCGGTGACGCTTGCCGATATACACCGGGAGGTGGCGATGTTGTACGGGACAAAGGCTTTTTCTGCCGTGAGTTACCGTTTATTAGGGAAACCACCTTACGATCTGGTGCTGGAATTACAGGCTCAACCCATGAGTGCCGTGAATGTCGGTTTCCGTTTCGACACGGAGGAGATGGCGGCAATTCTTTTGAACACGACCTTGAATTATAAGGCTTTGAGAGGTTCACAGGTAGCCTTGACGGGGCGATTGAGCCAGAATCCTTACGTGAAAATAGAATACTCGTTGGAAAATACTTTCCTGCGTCGGTTTAATCTGGCTTATATGTTCCGTTATAATGACGTGAATTATTATCACAAGGGGGAAAAGATGAATAATGTAACTTACCGTTATCATTTCGGGGAATTGGGGTTGTCCAGTCTTTATTTTCGCAATTTTAAGTTTCAGGTGGGCTTGCGTTACGAGTATTTCGATTATAATTCATTGCTTTTTGCCAACGAGGAAGAGATTATAGACGTTCGTCCGGAAGGTTTTTTCAGTTATTACGGGTTGGCTCAGTTAGATACTTACGACCGCCGTTTCTATCCGAATCGGGGGATCTCTTTTTTAGCTTCTTACTCGATTTATACCGATAATATGGGAACGTATGACGGGGGAGCTCCTTTTTCCGCACTATCCTTGAATTTTACCCCGGTGATTGCGGTTTCCGATCGTTTGAAAATGCTGCCCGCCGTCTATGGGCGTGTGTTGATCGGGAACAATCCGGCGTATTCATACTTGAATTGTATGGGGGGAACGGTTTTCGGGCGTTATGCCGCACAACAAATTCCTTTTCTCGGGATCAATCACGTGGGAGTTTTTGAAAATTCTTTACTTGTCGGGCGGTTGGAGTTGCGACAACGCGCGGGAAGAAAACACTATTTTTCTTTAGTCGGGAATTATGCCATGCAAGATGATAGTTTTTTTGATATCTTCGGGCGTAAAGGTATCTGGGGTGGAGGTGTCGGTTATTCCCGTGACTCTTACTTGGGGCCTATTGATTTGATGTTTAGTCTTTCGGATTGGAACAAGAAACTCGAATTTTATTTTAATCTGGGGTTCTATTTCTAAGTTTATCCGTCCGGTTTAGTTCTACCCGGAATCCACGGTAATCCTAGGGTTATACTACCTCTCCTCTGTTACAAATTCCTTTTACACTTCTTACACCGTCATTAGGCAGGGGTGAAATAAGTGTGATACAAGTGACTTGTAAGCAAGTTAAGGTAGTATAGCCCTAGGATTACCGTGGGTTTTCGGTAAATTGATATTGAACCGAAAGAGAGAAAAAAGATGTTATACGTTGATTAGTAATTTGTTATTGTGTGTCAATAAACCATCGTTTAATGCGCTGCAAATATACACCATTTTTATTTTCCGCAAATATATCCAATGACATTTTTTTATTTCTCGTAATTAAGTGATTATGTTTTTGTGAATTTTGTTAGTGAGCAAATATTGTTAATGTCATTAAACGATGGTTTATTGATATGAATTATCGTTTATCGAAACAGCTTTCGTGCATCCATAATACATAGCACTGTTTAAGTGGGGCGCATGAAACACATGGCAATAAATCAGGACCGGTAATAGGGTTAGTGCGCGAAGCGCATCCAGTCGGCTGATAGAATAAAACAAGTACATGGCTGAGGAGAAGAAAATGCATTGGTATGTCGCTTACACGCGAGTGAACCAAGAATTCTTAATCAAGAAAAAGTTGGACGAATTGGGAATCGAGAATTTTCTCCCGCGCGAGGAGCAAGTTCGTGATACCCCGTTGGGTCGAAAAACGATTCAGGTACTTTTGATTCACGGTATGATTTTTATTCACGCGGATAAGACGACGAGTTTTTCTTTGATTAACGAGTATTCCCTGAATATCGTTTACTTGAAAGACGTGGAAGGTCGCCATTCCTTGATCGTTCCCGATAAGCAGATGGAAGATTTCATGTTCCTGCTAGATTTCTCGCCTGATGGTATCGAGGTGTTGAATAAAGATCTCAAGCGAGGTGATCAGGTTCGGGTTATCAAGGGGCCCTTGCAGGGACTGACGGGAGAACTGGTGCGTTTGCGGGGCCACAAGCGGGTAGTCATCCGCTTGGATGGTGTTGCATCGATCGCCACGTCTTATATCCCGGGCTCTTTCCTTGAAAAGATAGAGTGAATTAATTTATGAATTACGATTTGCGATTTATGATTGAAAGAGAGTCAACACGAGTGCTTGCAATCATGAATCCGAAATCGTGAATCAAGAAATAGAGATGGAAAAAGGTTTATTTCACGAGTTGTACAAGCAACTAGACAATTTTGATTTGCGTTCGTGTCCCCCCGCGTGTTTGTCGGGCTTATTACACGGTTACCTGACGATGTACTCGATGGTACGGGTGTACCCGTGGTTAGAATCTGATTTCGGAAGTTCCGGTGCTATCCACGAGCGGGCGAAATCAATTGTTCACCTGTACCCGAGTCAGTTGAACAAGGATATTCCCGTGGATACCCGTGCCGGTTACGCGGCGGACAAGATGGATGTCTACCAGTTGTACTCGGACTTGAATTACTTGAAAAACGGTTTGGACGCGGCGTATCGGATACTGTCGGCACGGGGGGACGGCAAACTCTCGTTGCCTTGTCGGACACCGAATATTTGCCGGATATTATGTGACTGTTACTATTTTGCCGGAGATGAGGCGTGTGGGGAACTTGCCGGTCGTTTGGTTACGGAGGCATTGGGATACATCCGTGGCGGAGATCGTGATGTGTTGTTGTCTTGGTGGGATGCTATTTGCTTGTATGGCGATGCAGTGGGAGCGATGATGTTGCCCAAGGAAGATTATAAACGTTTGGAGGAGGAACGGGCACGCCTGCGGGTAAGTGTAGTGCGGGAGGAGAATGAGAAAATCGAGCGTTTGCGTCAGATGGGGCAAGATGCTGATTTCAGTTTGGTGGCAGAAGTTTTTTATATTTTGGCGAAGCGGGTGTTTGACAAAATGGAATAGTTGTTGTGACTTTATGAAAGATAAAAAATCAAATTATTATTTGGCTTAGGCTTTATTTGATAAAAATAGAATTCCTGCGTAAACTCATAGCGGTTTGGTGAATACATTTGGGTGCTTATAGGTATTAATTATTTATGTTAGATATTTCCTCAAATAACAAACGTATAGCTAAAAATACGATATTGCTATATTTTCGTATGCTAGTTACAATGGCAGTAACATTATATACATCTCGAGAGGTATTAGCTGCGCTAGGTGTTGAGGATTATGGTATTTATAATGTAGTTGGAGGTGTCGTTGCATTATTTAGCTTTATAAATAGTGCAATGTCAACAAGCACTCAACGATTTCTTGTGTTTGAGTTGGGTAAGGGGGATTTTAGGCAACTTCAGAAAGTATTTAGTATAAGTGTTGTAATTCATATAATTATAGCCATTGTAATAGTTCTTCTTTCGGAGACTATTGGATTGTGGTTGCTGAATGAAAAGATGGTAATACCGGAATCGCGTGTGTTTGCCGCACATTGGGTGTATCATGTTTCCATTTTATCCATGGTTGTTGCTATAATTAGTGTACCATATAATGCTGCTATAATTGCTCACGAAAAGATGTCTATATTTGCGTATATATCTGTAGTTGAGGTTTTCCTGAAATTGGTAATCGTGTATTTATTAAGAATAGGAAATGTAAATAAATTAGTTTTATACGCGATTTTACTTTTTGTGGTGCAAGTCGGAATTCGTATATTATATACATCATATTGTAATAAACATTTTTGTGAAACAAAGTTTAAATTTATTCTTGATAAGACACTCTTTAAAGAGATGTTTTCTTTTGCCGCTTGGAATTTATGGGGTAATTGTGCTTATATAGCATTTACACAAGGATTAAATATTTTGCTAAACGTGTTTTTCGGACCATCTGTAAATGCAGCAAGAGGTGTGGCTGTACAAGTACAGTCTGCAGTTACTCAATTCTCCTCAAACTTTCAGACAGCACTTAATCCGCAAATCACCAAGTCGTATGCAACAGAGGATTTAGATTATATGCATAGTTTAGTTTTCCGCAGTTCAAGATTTACTTTCTTCTTACTCTTAATGCTAACTTTACCTATAGCTTTAGAGACAGAAACGATATTGAGTATTTGGCTCGAAGAAGTTCCTCGGTATTCTGCAGTATTTTTGAAATTAATTTTATGTGTTACTATTATAGACTCAGTTGCAAATCCATTGATGGTTTCTGCTGCAGCTACAGGAAAAGTAAAAGTATATCAATCTGTCATAGGAGGAATTTTATTGATGATCCTTCCTGTTTCGTATGTTGTTTTAAAAATGGGAGGTAATCCAGCTTCAGTATTTGTTGTGCATCTTGTTATTTGTGCTATAGCATTCGTTGTACGTTTATTTATAATTAGACCATTAATAAAGATTTCTTTGCGAAAATATTTTAGCAATGTTATTTTGAAATGTGCAGTAGTATTTTTTTTAAGTTTCATTATTTCAGTATTGGTTAAGTTTTTTGTCCCATATAGCTCTACTTCCTTTGTGATTGTAGGTGTAATGAGTGTTTGTTGTGTTGTATGCTTTGCATATACTCTAGGACTAAATAAGTCTGAGCGCAATTTTATTAATGAAAAATTAGTTAGAGTGTTTTCCAGAAAAAATAATGATAAATATTCAGGATAAAAAAGATTGTTGTGGTTGTGGTGCTTGTGTTCAGCGTTGTCCTAAACGATGTATAACAATGCAAGAGGATAAGGAAGGTTTCCTCTATCCAGAGATAGATAGAACTTGTTGTATTGATTGCGGATTATGTGAAAAAGTATGTCCGGTTATAAATCAAGGAGGAAATCGAAGCCCGATAGAAGTTTATGCGTCTAAATGTCAAGTTGATGAGATTCGTATAAATAGTTCCTCCGGTGGTATTTTTTCTATGCTTGCGGAAAAAGTAATAGAAAATGGAGGCGTTGTTTTCGGAGCTCGTTTTAATGACAGGTGGGAAGTTGTTCATGACTATGCAGAAACTATTGAAGGCATTATACCCTTTAGAGGTAGTAAATATGTGCAAAGTGTAATCGGTGAAACGTATAAGCAAGCTGAAGTATTCTTGAAACAGGGGCGGTTTGTTTTGTTTAGTGGTACATCTTGCCAAATTTCTGGATTGCTACATTTTTTGCGAAAAGACTATAAGAATTTAATTACAGTAGATGTAATATGTCATGGAGTTCCGAGTCCTCTAGTGTGGTGTCAATATCTAAAAGAAATCGGTTTTATTGTTCAGGATAAGAAACCAGTTATATCGGGTATATCATTTAGAAATAAGCGGTTAGGTTGGAGGAAATTCGGATTTGAAATTCGTTATGACAAAGAAGAAGCCAATTTCTTTGAAATGCATAGGAATAATATTTTTATGCGGGGTTTTCTTCATAATATATATTTACGTCCATCTTGTTATGCTTGTCCAGCAAAGGGGGGAAGAAGTCAGAGTGATATTACATTAGGAGATTACTGGGGGGTAGAATTATATCATCCTGAATTTTATGATGATAAAGGTGTTAGTGCTGTACTTATTAATACGGAGAGGGGCAAAAGAATATATTCTCAATTAAAAGTAGATGGTGTTAGTACAGATTATAATAAAATATTATTAGGGAATTCCTGTATAGAACATAGTGTGAAAATTTCAAAATATAGAGATGATTTCTTTGATGTGCTTAATAAGAGTGAGTTTTCTCTTATTGGGATTATCACAAAAAGAACGAGACCTAGTTTATTGAGACGAATTATTTCTTATGCAAGAAGGATAACTGGAATTTAAGTCTCTGAAATTTTATTTAAATATTGTTATTGTATTCTTTCAGAAACACCACAAATGTTTTTAACCTAAAATAGGAATGTGTAATATTAGTGTAATAATTCCAGTTTATAATGCTGAACAATACCTGAATAGATGTATTGAAAGTGTTGTGAATCAGAGTTGTCGTGATATCGAGATTATATTAATTGATGATGGGTCAAAAGATAGTTCAGCAATTATATGTAAGCATTGGCAGAAAATAGATAGCCGTGTGAAATTTTTTTCAAAATCCAATGGTGGGGTATCTTCTGCTAGAAATGCGGGTATAAATTTGTCTCAAGGTAAGTTTTTGACATTTATAGATTCGGATGATTATATTGATGTAAACTATTGTGAATTATTGATGTCGAAAATGAAAGACGATATAGATCTTGTTGCAATGGGGGCATATTCAGTTATGGAAAATACTGTTGTTCCCATAAAGCATAGATTGCGCTCAGGCTTATATTGTTTGGAAGATTTGAAGCATCATATAGTAGATGACGGAACAATGTCAGGTTTTACATTGTATTCTTCGTGTGCTATCTTATATCGCAATGAAATTATACAAAAAGGGCGCATTCTATTTCGTGAAAATATAAAGTATAGCGAAGATGGATTATTTAATACCGAATATATTTATGCATGCATGAATAATGTATATATTGATTATAATAATTATATCTACTATTATAGGGTAAATATGAATTCTGCTACTCATACTATTGACGTGTTAAGTGAAAAGTATAATGAGTCGCAAGACAATGTGAATATAATTTTGGAGGAGTATAATATTAGATATCCGCAATATGACATTAGCCGGCAAATCAGTGCTAGATATATAACATTGAAGTTATCAGAAATACTATGTATTGTAGATACAAATCAATCTTTAGATAGAATTAAGAATATTATTAAAAGTCATAATTTTAGAAATGGATTGAGATATTTGAATTTTAGGAGAATGAACAGGTTAAAAAAAGCGATGTATCTTCTTTTGAAGATAAGAAATGCATCATTAATTATGAACGTATTAAGGTCGTATATTAATCACCGTCGTTGATATTGTTTCTTATGTCAAAGCACGTAAATAGCAATAAGTCTTTTGTTATAATAGTTTTCATATATCTGTTAGCTCTTTTTTTGTTTCCAGAGATGACAAAGGTGATATCTATTATGATGCTTATAGCAACTGCTTTTCTTTTATTTGCATATACAAAAAAGATTAGTATTAATCATCAATTTCTTGCGTGGTTTACATATATAATTCTGACTTTACTTTCTGTTTTAAGAGATTTTTCAAATTTGAATAATGTAATAGAGTTTGGTGGTGCACTTGTAATAGGTTTATTAATATATAGTTGGAATAGTAAAGGAAGTAGTCAAATTCTTCAGATTAAAGCACTTGTTGCAGTTTCGTTTGTAGCATTTTTAGGGTGTATCGTGCAACTTGTCGCTCCGGAATTTTTGGCTTGGTTTAATCTACTGCATTTAGGGTTAGAGAAATTTCAAATATGTGATGGTTTCCTAAAAGATAGAACTTTAGTGGGTTTTTCCTTTCAATCAGCAATTACTGGATTTTATCTATCCGTTTTTATCGGGATTTTATCGTGCTATTTATTGAAGCCGTCTATTGAGATGAGAGCTGTAAACAAGAAGATTATATTTCTTTTATTGGTTATCTGCTATGTTTTCCTGATGCAAACAGGAAAAAGGAGTTTTGTTTTATTGGTAATTCTTATTGATTTGTTTATGTATTGCTTGTATAACAGAAAATACATGCTAAAAGCGTTGTTCGTTTCGATTGTAGTATGTGTTCTGTTTTTAGTGATATTATTGAAAACAGATGTTGGTATGAGGCTTGTTATGCGAACTGTAGGTGATTCTTGGTCTTCCGGGCGTATAAATATATACGGCGTATTATGGGATGAATTTATGCAAAATCCTATTATAGGTAAAGGTATAGCGACTTCATCAAATATTTTGGGAAGGTATAACAATGGACATAATATATATCTTCAAATTTTGAGTGAATCAGGGTTAATCGGCATATTCGTTCTTATGCCAGTATTTATCCATGATTTAGGTTCTTCCATGAAGTTATTGAATGCTAAAATTCGGTATGGAGATGACTCTTTCGTGGTTGCAGTTTGTTTATTTTTAGAATTGTTGTTTCTGGGTTGGGGATTTTCAGGGAACCCTTTATATGATGTATATCCATTAGTCATATATATGCTTGTTGCCGGTATAATAAGAAATGAGATTAAAAAGTCAAAATATATTAGTCAAATAAAAACCTTATAATGAAAAAAATAGGTGTTATTACGCATTATTTCGGCAGTAAGAACTATGGCGGATTATTGCAAGCGTATGCTTTATGTAAATTTTTGAATGAAAGAGGTTGCTATGCTGAACAGATTTCATATGATTCTTCGTATAAGAAATCTAATAAGAGTCTAAGACTTTTGTCAATAAATGAAATTAAAGATCGTATTAAATCAATAATAGCACCTGTATGCTATAAGTTTTCAGATTATAAAATTAAATCCAGTTTATTGCAGAGAGAAAAGGCGATTTCTATATTTAGAACTGCGATACCACACTCGAAGACTATTTATAATGATATAACTATAGAAAAAAGTAATGAAGAATATGACATTTTTATTACGGGTAGTGATCAAGTATGGAATATTGATTGGTATCATCCGCCTTATTTTTTAGATTTTGTAAGTCCTAAAAATAAAAAGATATCATATGCAGCGAGCATTTCAAAGGAGCGTTTAACAATGTCGCAGATTTCGCTTTTCAAGAGAAGTTTAAGTGATTATAATGCAATATCTGTACGAGAAGAATCGTCTGTTGCATTATTGGAGAATGTTATAAAAATGCCGATTACATATTGTCTTGATCCGACATTATTGCTTTCGGAGTTTCAATGGAATGATATTTGCTCCAAGCGTTTATGTCAAGAAGATTATATTTTTTGTTATTTCTTGGGGAAAAATTTAGTAGCTCGCAAATTGGCTATGGAATATGCCATAAGACATAATTTGAAAATTATCACGTTACCTCATTTGTCCGGTCATTATCGTAGATGTGATGCCGGTTTTGGTGATATTCAATTATATGATATTTCTCCAGGTCAATTTATATCGTTGGTACGCTATTCAAAATTTGTTTTTACAGATAGTTTTCATGCGATTGTCTTTTCTCATATATATAAACGAGAGTTTGTTGTTTTCAGTCGAAATGCTATTAGTCCCATGAATACAAGAATCTCCTGTATCACAAAATTATTCCATACAGAAGATAGATATTGTGATACAGAAGAGAAATTATCTATAGCTTATATTGAATCTCTTGAAAAAATAGATTACTCTAAAAATCAAATAGATTATATTAAAAAGAGAGAAGAGTCAATATCTTTCATTGATGATGTCTTAAACTTGTAAGGTTATTAATAATGAAAATTCTTCATGTAGTTAGTAATTTTGCTGTAGGCAATGGTGCTGCAAGATTAGTGGCATCATTAATTCTTGAACAGATTGACCAAGGCCATCAAACGGATGTACTCGCTTTGATTGAATCTCCTCTTTCATATGCGAAAGAAGTTACCCGAAAGGGGGCACATTATAAAGCTTTAAATAATGGTCCGACACGTGTGTATAATTTCCTACCAATATTTCAGTTGATTCCGGTAATTAAACGTTATGATATAATTCACGTGCACTTGTTTCCTGGGCTTTACTGGGTGTTATTTGCGAAGATACTTTCAGGTGCCAAGTGTAAATTAGTAACAACCGAGCATTCAACAGAAAATAATAGGCAAGGTAAAAAATGGCTTAAATTTATAGAAAGATTCGTTTATAATCATTATAAGGCTGTAATAGCAATATCAGAAGCTACAAAGGAATATCTTATTCGTTTCGTTAATCCTGAGACTCCAATTATTACGATAGATAATGGAATAAATATTTCTGATTTTGAATCAGCGAAGCCTGCAAGAAGACAAGAATTGGGTATTCCCAATGATGTATTTTTGTTGACACAGGTTGCTAGATTTAATCCTCAAAAAAAACAGGAACTAATAATTGAATCGCTTTTACATCTTCCTGATAAGTGTCGTGTTATGTTTATAGGGGAAGGTGTTCTCATGGAAAAGAATAGACAATTAGCTAAAGATTTAGGTGTAGATAACAGATGTTATTTTTTAGGTGTGCGTGAGGATGTGCCATCATTGTTGAAAACTGCGGATGTTGTAATAATGTCATCTAATTTTGAAGGATTTGGTTTGGCGGCTGTAGAAGGTATGGCAGCAGGTAAACCTGTGATGGCTTCTAATGTTCCCGGACTTTGCAATGTTGTGGAAGGAGCAGGAATTTTATTCTCGGTTAATGACGAAAAAGCGTTAGCGGAGGGGGTATTGCGTTTATTAAATGACAAAGATTATCGAGAAATAATAACCAAGCAATGTATTCAACGAGCTAAGAATTATGATATTAAGGTGATGGCGGACAAATATGAAGAAATATATAAAGCGATTTTACAATAGTCGTGTATATGAAAGTTAGAAAATCGGTTGAATATTTCATCTAGGGCATAATTAATATAAATAAACATACTGATATGAATAATAAAATCGATGTTGTTCATTCTGTACTTTTAGAGATGTTACAGTGGTTTCATGAACAATGTGAAAGGAATGGCTTAAGGTATTATGTTGTCGGGGGGACTATGTTGGGGACCATTAGGCATCAAGGTTTTATTCCTTGGGATGATGATATTGATGTTGGAATGCCACGAAAAGATTATATGGAGTTTGTTCAGAAATATTCAAAAGAATTTCATGCGCCGTATATTGTAGAATACCCTCGGGGTGATAATTTAGATTATCCATATGTTTTCGCAAAAATATACGATACTCGGACATATTTGGTGGAACATCTTCGTCATTTGGTGAAGAGGGGGCTTTATATTGATGTGTTTCCATTAGATGGTATTGGTGATACACGTGAATCTGCATATAAGAATTATCAACCGATACTTAGAAATTTACGGTTACATGATATGGTGACATGTGCCTTTCGAAATAATCGGAAGTGGTATAAAAATTTGTCTATAATTTTGGGTAGGAGTATTTCTCCTTTGTTTGTATCTGAACGGTTTCTTAATAATAGGATTAATCATTTTTGTGAGCAAAGAGATTTTGATAGTTCGGAATATGTTGGAAATTTAGTTGGTAATTGGGGGATTAAAGAGATTATGCATCGTTCATTTTTTGGGATGCCGAAAGCGTATGTGTTTGAAAGTATCAAAGTTTTAGGGGTTGAGAAGCCACACGAATACCTTAAAACGTTGTATAATGATTATATGGTTTTACCTCCAATGGAAAGGCGTGTATCACATCACGATTATGTTGAATTAGACCTTAAAAAAACTTTTTTAAAATAGAATAAATATGTATTCAGTAGTATTATTGTCTGGTGGTAAAGGGAGTAGAATGCAAGAAGATACGCCTAAACAATATCTTTTATTAGCTGGAAAACCGATGATTATGCATTCTTTGGAACGTGTAGATCGTTTAGTAGATGTTGATGAAATTGTTGTTGTTTGTGCTCCATCGTATCGTCATGTCGTTAAACAAATGGTTCATGAATATAATGTTGCAACAAAAATTGTATTCGTTGATGCTGGACAAACTCGACAAGAATCAGTATATAATGGACTTAAGGCTGTGCATAATGAATTTGTGATTATCCATGAGGCTGCTCGCCCATTTGTAAAGCAGGAAGAGTTTCAAGCTTTGATAGATGACGAGGAGTTTAATGTTATTTATGGTTATAATATTTCTTATACGGTTTTAAAGGGACATGGCTATGTTTCAGGGATTTTGGATAGGTCGGAATTACTAAACGTGCAGTTGCCTCAAAAGTTTAAAGTTTCTGATTTAATAGATGCTCATGATAAAGCAAAGCAACGTGGTGACGTTTATACAGAGGATGCTAGTTTAATGTTTGCTAATAGTCAGAAAAAGATTAAGGTTATTCGGGGAACTAGTTTTAATATAAAAATTACAGAGCCGATAGATTTATTACTTGGAGAAATTATATATAAAGATTATATTATAAATAGGAAATAATATGAAAACATGTGTTATTACAGGCACAGGTTCTGGAATTGGTCGAGAAGTTGCCATACTCTTGAGTCATGCAAAAGAGTATGAGCATATTGCAATGCTTGGACGGAATGTTGAAGCGATGAAAGTAACTGAAAATCTAATGGATGAAACAGGGAAAGATATATCGGTTTGGGATATTGATTTTCAATATCCTGAAAAAATTCCTGCAATAATTGAAGCAATATATGAAAAATATGGATCTATAGATTGTTTGTTAAATATAGCGGGTTACACGGATCCTCAGTCATTATTACAAACTACATTGGATAATATGGAGATGACATATAAAGTTAATGTATTTTCTCCGTTTCTTTTGATACGTGAATCTGTTAAATATATGAAGAAAAGTGGGGGAAAGATTTTGAATGTTGCTTCGACTGCGGGCATGACCCCTCGTCCTGGTTGGTTGAGTTATTCGTCATCGAAAGCATCCATAATTTCAATGTCACAAACTTTAACTGATGAATTGTCAGAATATGGTATAAAAGTATATTGTGTATCTCCGGGTAGATGTGCAACAAAATTAAGAAAACGATTAGCGCCTAATGAAGATCCAACAACAATAATGCAGCCTCGAGATGTTGCAGAAGTTATATGTAATTTGATCTCAAATGAAGAAAGTTGTTTGGATGGGCAAAATATCGTAATACGTAAGCAGATAAAAAAGCACTAGTTAGGTAAACATTCTTTGATAGATAATTAATGAAAGAATATAAAGTTGCGATAATTATTCCAACTCTTAACGAAGAGCGATTTATTGCCAAGTGTATAGAATCAGTGATTAATCAATCTTTCCCTTTGGAAGAAATGGATATTTTAGTTGTGGACGGGGGAAGTATTGATAAAACGCGGGAAATTGTTTTTGAATTAGGAAGACGATATGCCAATATTAGACTATTGGATAATCCAGGTAGAATTCAGTCTATAGCTTTTAATATAGGTGTTCATAATTCAATTGCTCCATATATTATACGATTGGATGCTCACGCTATTTATGATAAAAGGTATATAGAGTTATGTGTTCAACATTTATCTGCTCATGCTGATTACGGGAATGTGGGGGGAGTGTGGAACATACAATCTCAAAATTCTAGTTGTCAAGCGGAGGCAAATGCAATATTGAATAAAGTTCCATTTGGTATTGGAGGTGCAGCATTTCGAGTTGGAACTAAAGCTCAGTTTGTTGATACGGTACCTTTTGGTGCTTTCCCTCGGAGGGTTTTAGAAAAAGTAGGTGGGATGCGTGAAGATTTATCTCGCGGAGAAGATAATGAGTTTAATTCTAGGATTCGTAAGTTCGGGTATAAAATTTATCTTGATCCTAATATAGTTTGTACGTATTATGCACGTGCAACGATAAAAGAAAGTGTACGACAAATGTATGCTAATGGAAAATCGATTGGAGTATTATTATTTGTTGATAGAAATTCAATCGGTGTACGACATTTAGTTCCTGCTGTTTTTGTGTTAGTTGTTGTTGGTTTGCTGCTTGCAGGAGGAGTTTATCATTCTTTTTGGTACATGTTGACCGTTATAATCGGATTTTATTTTGTTGCAGCGTTTATTGCTACATTAATTGCATGTCATAAATATGGGTATAAATATATAGGGATATTGCCTATTTTATTTTTTATGGTGCATTGCTCTTATGGTTGGGGAACTATGATAGGGACAATAAGGAAGAATAAATAATATTTCATATTATGAGAATGAAAAATATTTCTTTTTCACCTCCGGATATGACGGAGGCGGAGATTGCCGAAGTTTGTGAAGCGCTTCGTTCCGGTTGGATCACGACGGGACCGAGAACAAAAGAGTTTGAGCATTTAATAGCGATGTGTTGTAATACGAGTAAAGCTGTTTGTTTGAATTCAGCTACGGCTTGCATGGAATTGATACTTCGTGTTTTGGGTGTAGGTCCGGGAGATGAAGTGATTGTTCCGGCATACACGTACACGGCTACTGCCAGCGTGGTTTGTCACGTGGGAGCTAAGGTAGTTATGGTTGACACGGCTTCCGGTTCGTTTGAGATGGATTACGTTAAGTTGGCGACATCTATTACAGAACGTACAAAAGTCATTATTCCGGTGGATTTGGGGGGAATAATATGTGATTATGACAAGGTGTTCGCCGCTGTTGAAAGTCAAAAACACTTGTTTCGTCCTTCAAATGATATTCAAAAAGCGTTTGGACGAGTAATTGTTCTTGCCGATGCCGCTCATGCCTTTGGTGCGAAGCGGCACGGAAAGATATGTGGTGAAATTGCAGATTTTACCTCTTTCTCGTTTCATGCTGTTAAAAATCTTACTACGGCAGAAGGTGGGGCACTTACATGGAAACATATACCAGGTATTGATGACGAATGGATTTATAAACAATTCCAACTTTTATCACTTCACGGTCAGAACAAGGATGCGCTTGCCAAAACGAAACTCGGCTCATGGGAGTATGATATCGTGGCCCCAAATTTTAAATGTAATATGACCGATATTATGGCTGCAATAGGATTGGCGCAGTTGAAACGTTATCCTGAAATGCTTTATCGTCGCCGTCAAATTATAAATCGTTATAATGAAGCGCTAAAAGGTTGTAATGTACAGGTGCTTGATCATTATGGGGATGATTATTCTTCTAGCGGGCATCTTTATTTAGTGTGTTTGTTGGGAAAAGATTGTGATTCCCGGAATAAGGTTATTGTGGAGATGGCAGAGCGAGGGATTGCTTGTAATGTACATTATAAGCCATTGCCGATGATGACAGCGTATAAAAATTTAGGGTTTGATATAAAAGATTACCCGAATGCTTATAAACAGTATTGTAACGAGGTGACGCTTCCTTTACATACTTGCCTGAGTGACGAGGAGGTGGAGTACGTGATATCGAATTTTGTAGAGATTATTTCAAAATAGTATTTCCTTGAAGCGTGTTTTTGATGTTATGGCAAGTGGTTGTGGATTGCTTGTCTTAAGTCCTGTGTTTTTAATTTTAGCCGTAGTGGTAAAATTGGATTCTCGGGGACCCATTTTTTATCGGCAGGCGAGGGTCGGAAGATTTGGACGAGATTTTATGTTATATAAATTTCGAACAATGCGTGTCGGTTCGGATAAGAAAGGGCTTATTACGATAGGGGGGAGAGATCCTAGGGTGACTCGTTCGGGATATTTTATACGTAAATATAAGTTCGACGAATTGCCGCAGTTAATAAATGTGTTTGTTGGGGATATGAGTTTCGTGGGACCTCGTCCTGAAGTGCGAAAGTATGTTGATATGTATACAAAAGAGCAGTTGCGAGTGCTAGATGTTCGTCCTGGGATTACTGATATGGCTTCGATATTGTATAGGAACGAGAATGAATTGCTTGGGACTGCCGAAGATCCTGAATTATTTTATCGAGAGGTTGTGATGCAGGATAAGTTGAAAATTAATTTGGAGTATGTTGCTAAGCATAATTTGTGGTTTGATATTGAGTTGATTTTTAAAACTATTTTTTCTATTTTGAAGTAAATAAAATGTAAAGAATGGATGATATGCCTCGGGCGAAGTGTGCCCGGGGCTTTTTGTTTTTATAATTTAAATTTGTAACAATGAAAAGATTATTGGAAACGAGTTTTTTCGCTTTATTGGCGGAAGGCTTGGGCGTGTGTTTTGAAGAAGAGAGGTATATAAAGGCCATTCGGGAGTTTGCTGGAGATCTGAGGAAGGCAAGCGAGGCGGAAGATGATGCCGGGGTGCGGGAAAGGATGTTGGCAAGGGCTAGAATGGGGTTGGAATATTGGTTAGAGCGTGTCGTGGTTGATGATGGCGCTTTTGGGAAAAAATGGGGCTTGTACTTGTTGTTATATTCGTGTGGCGTTAAAATTGGTGGAGGAAGAAGGGCGTTGGTCACGTGAACGGGAGGAGTGTAGGAAGGCAGATGGGGACAGGAAAGAACCTCGGGTTATTGTTCGGTGGAAGTCGAAGAAGTACAAAATGATGATTATGGAGTTGATCGAGGGGTTGGTGCTGGTGGACGAGTTGTATTCGCCCACGGGGGATGCGTTGGGGGAGAAGGAACTGGTGGGAATGATGAAAGAGGTGTTCGGGGAGGATATCTCGAATTACCAGCAATTGCGGGAACAATTTTTTGATCGTAAACGAGAGTTGACGCCTTTTTTGAAGCGGATGATTGCCGCTATCTTGAAAGAAGCGGATGATAGGGGTGCGTGGAGGAGAAGGTGAATTGATTCTGTGATTTAGAGATTGCCGATTGGGTTATTCCTGGAAGGGGGTGGCTCGATTGGCAATTTTCGTTTTTGGAAGCGGATGATATATAGGTGGTTATGGGGAATTGTTATGAATTAATAATTAGGTGTAGTAAGTGAGTTATGGGGATGCACTAATATTGCATTCGCAAATCAAGGTGATTTGTAGTAATCATTTAAAAGAAAAAAGTTATGGCAAAATTGAGTAGTGTTTTGAAACTTAGAGGACGAGTCGGGAATGTCGTCTTTTGTGAACGGGGCGGAAAGCCTTACATGAGGGCTTTGCCGTCGGAGGTGAGGAACCCGAAAACAGAGAAGCAGGAATTGGTGCGCTCGAAATTTAGAGTTGCCGTGGAATTTTACTGTCGGGTGAAAGAAACTCCTATCAGGAAAATCTGGAACGAGTCGGCGGAGGGGATTGCGGTTAACGGGTACGCTCTACACATGAAATTGAACATGAAGGCGTTTAAGGGAGATGGTAGAATCGGGGATTTTTCGCAGATGCATTTTTCGGCAGGGACGAGGCAGAGCGTGTATGATTTGGAAGGAAGGATGGATCAGGAGGGACAGGTGGAATTATACTGGAATAACGGGACGGGAAAGGTGTGTGCCGAGATGGACGACCGTTTGGGGGTGATCGTGATTTACGGGAATCGGGAATTTGTGCCGATGGTCGTGGAGGGTGTGGAAGCCCGGCGGAGGGATGAGCGTGCAAGTTTTCGAGTAAAACGGGAAGACGGCGTGAAGGTACATTTGTATTGTTTTTTTGTGTCGGAAGAGGGAACGAAGTATTCAAATTCTCAATACATCTGTTTATGAGTGGGTTGAATCCGATAACGAGCGTGGCGGACGCCGTGAGTGGACTGGTGGAACGACTGACATTGCCTGCTCGTGAGAAGAAACAATTGGAGGCTGACGTGTTGCGGCTGTTGCTGGAAAGAGAAAAGGAGTTGTTGCGGGTACGGGCAGCGTTGTTGCAGGAGGAGGGGAAAGGGAATTGGTTGCAACGGTCGTGGCGGCCTTTGGTGATGTTGACGTTTGCCGCGGTGATTCTGATAGGTACGTTCACGAATATATCGATTCTCTCGGATACTTCCCGTTTTTGGGATTTGTTGGAGATTGGGTTGGGTGGATACGTGGTCGGGAGAAGTGGGGAGAAAATTTTGATGACCCTCGCAAAAGGCAGACGCTGATTTTAGATTTATGATTTACGATTTTAGATTTATGATTTAATATTGTTGATATATGGGATTTTCAATTGTAAAACACCGATTGGTGGGGGATGGGGTGATTCGCGTGGATTGCGTGAAGAATACACAGGTTATTGCCGGACCGGATATGATTATATTGCATTATACGGCGGGGGCTAGTGTTATGTCATCGGCTCGTTATCTGGCAAGACCGGATGTGGGGGCTTCGGCTCATCTGGTAATCGGGAGGGCGGGAGAAGTAGTTCAGTTGGTGCCGTTTAATATTGTGGCTTGGCATGCCGGGAGAAGTCGGTACGCGGGACGGAGCGGGTTGAATTATTGTTCGTTGGGGATAGAATTGGATAATCTGGGACAGCTTCGGCAGGAAGGGGGAAAATTTGTGGCGGAGTGCGGGGTGGTTGTGTCTTTTGAGGATGTGTATGTTGATGAGTCGGGACGGGAAAAAACTTATTGGCATAAGTATACTAAGGTGCAGGAAAGGGTGCTGGCAGAGGTGTGCGGGGTTTTGACAAACTGTTATCCTATTGACGAAATTGTGGGACATTCGGATGTGACGGAGAGAAAGGTGGATCCCGGACCGGCATTGCGGTTACCGGATTGGATGAGGTATTACTGATTTATGATTTTAGATTTACAGATAGAAATCGAGTGTTTATTTTTTTATTTATTCATTTTTAAATTTTATTGTTATGGCAAAATTTAATTCTTATTTATTAGGAAAGGTAACGAAGTCGGTTGGTAACGTGACGATGTGTTACATGAACAAGCAGAATATCGCTAGAGCGAAGATTTTTTCGAGAAAGGACAATCCGACCCCGGAGGTGTTGACTCAACGGGCGAAGATGAAGGCGTTGATCGAATTGTCGCGTTGGCTGCTGCCCGTGGTGCAGAAAGGGTTTCGGGGAATCGGGAGCGGAACGACTTCCAACGCGTTCGTTTCTTTGAATATGGGATGCGTGAGTGTTGATGAGGATTATGCGGTAACGGTGGATTATGCCCGGATGCTAGTGGCTGCCGGAATCAGGAATACGCCGAAAGTTTCCGTGACGTATGATTCGGATGCGAGTAAGTATGCGTTCGTGCAGGAGGCTGAAGAAGCGGAAGAGGGATATGCTGCCGGTGATGACTTGGTGTATGCCGTGTTGTATGAAACAGAAGTACAACGGGCTAGATTGGTGGCATTGCGAGTCCGGGGTGAAGGTGGAAGCACGAGCTATGCGTTGCCTGATAATTGGTCGGCGGAGAACGTGAAAGCCTATTGTTTCGCGATGAAGAAGGGCGGAAAGGTCTGTTCGAATAGCGTGAGTTTGACGGTAGGGTAATTTGAGAACGAGGGTGCGTTTTAACGTACCCTATAATCGGCAAAACGAAAAGTACATTTTTTTTAAACAACTTGTACAAAAAAATAGTGTTGGAGAAGACTCTCCAACACTATTTTTATTTATGACATGAATATTATTCTATTCCAGCAGCTTTCATTGCTCTCCATTTTTCTCCTGTTGTTGGGATAAATATAAATGCGGAGTCGAATAAACGATAACATTCTTGATAATCTTTTCGCTCATAAGCAGACATGATTTTATTTCTTGCTTCTTGAAATATTTTATTAGGAACATAAGCAATTGTATCATGAGGTAAATCTAGAGTTCCGTGATAATTTCGAGGATTAGCCGGGGAACCATTGGGGGTTCTTAAAGTTATTATCACAAAATCAGAAAGAGATGTGATAAACCAACCTAATGAGCCATCTTCTTGAATAATATCTACCCCCCAAAGTAGAAATTTATTATTTATCGTATCTCTTTGAGTTCCATAGTCATCGTCAAAATCAAATCCTCTTGCAGTTGGTTTGTTGTTATTTTCCTTGGATATGGCATACCATTCCCATGCGTATTTTACTATATATGATAATGAATCATTATATGACATTCCGCGAGTTTCTTTTGGTTTTGCGGTAATACTCAATTTTGCTTCAGGATTTAATTGATTCCCAGTTTGTGGTTGCTCTTCTTCTTGTTCCTGTGTATGGTTGTTGCATGCGAATAATAAGGTACAAGTGGTTAAAATAAATAGTAATTTATTTTTCATGGCATATTAATTTAGTGATTGTATTTCAATTTCTTTTTTGTTTATAATTTCTCGTAACATAGCCCTTTCTGCCGATATATCGGGATATTCATTTGCCAAAGTTAAACATAGTTCTGTACATTTAATTACTATCCAGTCTGTTTTATTTAATTTTTCTTTTAAGCGAATGATTTCATCAAAGAGTTCTTTTTTTCTTTTGTTTTTTTCTCCTTTAATGAATTCTTTTTTGTTCCTAAGAATGAGTTTATTATTAGATAATTTATAAATTGAAATATTGCCGCAACAAACTCGATAACCTTCAATTTCACTCTCGGGAATAATTTCAAAGCCATGAAATTCCTCGATTTTAGAATTTAATTCCTCGTCAGTCATCGCGATACAATCGAAAATTAAATAAGGTTCCCAAGCAACCTCTTTTGCGATATAATACCTCATAATTGTAATTTTAAAGTGTAAAGATTATAAAAAAGAACGCCATATCCTGCCTGCCATTGATATTATTAGTAGCGATAAAAAAGTCTACATTACTTCTATACGGGATTGTTGCAAATCCTTCCTCTCCGGCTGCATTTATGCACATGGCAAGAACTTGGTGTTCTTTGTTTAATTCATGTTTTATACGATAATAACCGGTTCCACTCTTTATTACAGAAAAAGTGGAACCCCAATATTTATCTTTTGCGGCCGTTTTTGTTATCACTCCAGCACAAGCAAATTCCATTTTTCCATTCCACTTTGTTTTTTCAGTGTCAGAAACGAATCGATGTGTAGCGTCCTGTTGAATTATGCTCGCCAGGTGACTTGTCGGGTGCACGTACTTGTTCGCGCCAGTTTCAATTTCTGCCAGTTTTGAACGCTCTGTCGCGGTCATCATGACTTTGGCAGATGAATCCACGATCATGTCAGCGGAATGCGATGACGGGTGAGAGTATTTATTCGCCCCGGCTTCAATCCCGTTTAGCTTGGTCCTCTCCGTGTCGGTCATGAACCTGTGCGTGGTATCTTCCGTGATTACCGTTGCCGGGTGTTTATCCGGGTGAACGTACTTGTTTGCCCCAGTCGCGATACCGCCAAGTTTAGTTCTTTCCGCCGGGGTCATCATGACTTTGGCAGATGAATCCACGATCATATCAGCGGAATGCGATGACGGGTGAGAGTATTTATTCGCCCCGGCTTCAATCCCGTTTAGCTTGGCTCTCTCCGTGTCGGTCATGAACCTGTGCGTGGTGTCTTCCGTGATTATCGTTGCCGAGTGTTTATCCGGGTGGATGTACTTGTTTGCCCCTGTCGCGATACCGCCAAGTTTAGTTCTTTCCGCCGGGGTCATCATGACTTTGGCAGATGAATCCACGATCATATCAGCGGAATGCGATGACGGGTGAGAGTATTTATTCGCCCCGGCTTCAATCCCGTTTAGCTTGGCTCTCTCCGTGTCGGTCATGAACCTGTGCGTGGTGTCTTCCGTGATTATCGTTGCC
>NZ_JAKNJD010000023.1:0-44795 GCF_022132345.1 Butyricimonas sp. DFI.6.44
CTCGAACCCGCGACCCCATGCGTGACAGGCATGTATTCTAACCAGCTGAACTACCGAACCTTTTTTTTGCATCAAACAACCGCTGTTGTTCTCAATTGCGGTGCAAAGATAGGTAGTTTTTCTTATTCTGCAACATTTTGATACCGAAAAATAGAAAAAAAATACGATTTCACTAAAGTTTGAGTGTTTTGGAACGCTTATGGATAAAGGAATACAGGATATTCTTATTGAGAATGAAATGGTTAAATGCAAAAGTGATAAATCAGCTCTAAAATTTCAGTTTCAGTGATTGGAGTTTAAATTTTTCCTTATATTTGTGCCTTATAATAATTGTCAAATTTAAATTAACTTATAAGATAATGAACGTACCTGCAGAATTAAAGTACACTAAAGAACACGAATGGATTCGTGTTGAAGGTGAAGAAGCATATGTTGGTATTACTGACTATGCACAAAGTCAATTAGGTGATATCGTGTTTGTTGAGGTTGAAACAGAAGGTGATGAGCTGGAAGCTGGTGATACTTTCGGAACTATCGAGGCTGTAAAGACCGTATCAGACTTGTATTTGCCTGTTTCCGGAGAAGTTTTGGAATTTAACTCAGAACTGGAAGACCAACCTGATTTGGTAAATAAAGACCCGTATGGAAAGGGTTGGATTATCAAAATAAAGATTAGTGACGAAGCACAATTAGACGGTTTGTTGAGCGCTGACGCTTATAAGGCATCTATCTAATTTTTTTGATAAGACAAGGACTGTATGCGTTATCTCTTTCGGGGTAATGGATACAGTCTTTTTTTATTTCGTGATTTGATGATTTATGATTTTAACGGTTGAAGGTTGAGTTGGTAATGTGTGGCATTTTCAATTTTCAATTTTCAATTTTCAATTGCTTGTTATGACTTTAATAAAATCTATATCCGGTATTCGCGGCACGGTTGGGGGACAACCGGGAGATAATCTCACTCCGTTGGATATCGTGAAATTTGTTTCTGCGTATGCCACTTGGCTAAAAATCGGTGCCGGGAAAGAGAAGGCGAAGATAGTGTTGGGACGCGATGCCCGTATTTCCGGTGATATGTACGCTAAACTCGTGGAAGCCACTTTGTGCGGCTTGGGGCATGACGTGGTGAATATCGGGTTGGCGACCACGCCGACAACGGAAATTGCCGTGACGGCTGAAGGGGCTGACGGGGGAATTATCTTGACCGCGAGCCATAACCCGAAACAATGGAATGCTTTGAAATTGTTGAATAACCGGGGTGAATTTTTGTCTGCCGAGGATGGGGCACAAATTCTTCAGATGGCAGAAAAAGAGTCGTTCGAGTATGCCGAGGTGGATGATTTGGGAACGGTTACTTGTAAAGATTACACGGACTACCATATCCGGCATGTGCTGGATTTGAAATTAGTAAATCCGGAAGCTATTGCCAAAGCTAACTTGAAAGTGGTGGTAGATGCCGTGAATTCGGTCGGGGGAACGGTGATTCCCGCTTTGTTACGTGCCTTGGGCGTGAAAGAAGTGGTGGAATTGAATTGTGAACCTACCGGGCATTTCAGTCATAACCCGGAACCGATACCGGAGAATCTGACCCAGATATCGGAAAAGATCAAAGAATGTGGTGCAGACCTTGGAATTGTGGTAGACCCGGATGTGGATCGTCTCGCGTTGGTTTGCGAGAACGGGGAGATGTTCGTGGAGGAGTACACGCTGGTTGCTGTTGCTGATTACGTATTGAAGCATACCCCCGGAAACACGGTATCCAATCTCTCTTCCTCCCGTGCGTTGCGTGACGTGACGCTGGCTCACGGGCAGAGTTACAGTGCCGCTGCCGTTGGGGAAGTGAACGTGGTCGCCAAAATGAAAGAAACACATACCGTGATCGGTGGTGAGGGTAACGGAGGAGTCATTTACCCGGAAAGTCATTACGGACGTGATGCCTTGGTGGGTGTTGGTCTGTTCCTTTCTCATTTCGTGGCGGAGGGAAAGACAATGACAGCATTGAAGGCTACCTACCCCCAATATTTTATCTCCAAGAATAAATTGACTCTTTCTCCCGACATGAATGTCGATAAGATTCTGGAAGGGTTGAAGCAAAAATACGCTTCGGAAGAGATTACCGATATTGATGGTGTGAAAATCGATTTCAAGGACGGGTGGGTACACTTGCGGAAGTCTAATACGGAACCGATTATCCGTATTTATTCCGAGTCAAAAGACGAAGCTGCCGCCAATCAATTGGCAGAAGAAGTGATAAAGGTTGCACAGAGTTTGTGCTAATAGGAAATCTTTTAATCTCGAATTGCCGGAGGAAGTGTTTGTTGGGAATATTTTATTGATATTAGTACCGTAATCCGGATTATTTTTTTTGTCTATTCAGATGTTAATATGCTGAATGATTGCATGAAAAAATATTTCACGGTTGCGGTACACAATATCGTTAAACTATGTATGTTTGTATTGTTTTAAATATAAAAACAAACCATGATAAAGGAGAGATTCTGAGCGAATCTGGCAATTATGAAAACAAGTATAAGCGATTTACCCCGATCGGAGAGTCAGGGAAATGAGTTCTTAATGTTACGGAAGAAAGGGCGTGAAGTGAGGATAGAAGGAGACGGATTTGTCGTGCGCGAATGGCGGTTCTCGGATTGCGATTCATTAGCCGAGAATGCCGACAATGAAAAGATCTGGAATAACGTGATGGATCACTTTCCGCATCCGTACACGAAACAAGATGCTTTTGATTATATCAGTATGGTTCATGTTTTACCCGCCCCACCGACACGGTTTGCCATTGAGGTAGACGGAAAGGCGGTAGGAAGTATCGGGTTCGGTTCCGAGGGTGACATTGAACGTGTGACCGCCGAGATCGGTTATTGGCTGGGCGAGCCTTACTGGGGAAGAGGTATCATGCACAAGGTTGTGGCTGCCGTTACCCGATACGCCTTTGAAACCTTTGGTTATCAGAAACTATACGCTCTCGTGTTCGATTACAACCCCGGTTCGATGCGGGTATTGGAAAAAGCAGGCTACAAACTGGAAGCCGTCTTGCACAAAGCTGCTGTTAAAAACGGCAAGGTGATCGATTTCTACTATTACAGTGTTATGAGGGAAGAGTTGGGATAGTCGTTTTTTTGCGGAGGGGAATGCCTTTTGACAGGTCAATTTGAAAAAAATAGATTAAATATAATGCATTATTGTGATATATTTATTTAATTTGTAGAATTAACGGGCATGTATGAAAAGGGCAGAAGAAATATTAGCAGCGTTGAAAAGCGGCGAAGAAAAAGCTTTCAAGATTTTTTTCTCGGAGTATCATGATGTGTTGGTTTTATATGCCACGAATATCCTTAAAGATGTCGATGCGGCGGAGGATGTCGTGCAGGATTGTTTCATGAATGTTTGGGAAAACTCTCTTTATAACAACCTTTCTGACGGTTTGGATAAATACATGTTCCATTTGGTTAAGAATGCCGCCTTGAACGAGCTGCGGGGCAGCAAACGCAGAGAAGTTCGTCATGAAAAAATGATGGCAGAAATGCCTGTGGTGGAAATGATGAAAGAAGACGAGCAGACTGAAATAGATATTTTATACTCCACGATTAATCAACTTCCCCCTGAACGCCGTCGTATTTTTATGATGGTGTGTGCCGAAGGAAAAAATATCAGGAAGTTGCCGACCAACTACAAATCAGCATTAATACCGTCCGCACTCAATTGATGCGTTCTTTAAAATTTCTACGTGAGAATTTGAAGGAGCAAATGATTTCAATATTGTTGTTTTGTTATAAAATACTGAAATCGATTTAATTAGCATGTAATTTTACATGGGTTAGCAATAGGTGTATAGCTGTTGCGAATTTTTTAACAAAAAAATAAAGATTCCTGTCACATGATTTGAGGGGTGGTGGTGTTATAGGGTAAAATAGTGATTATGGAAGACGAGATTTTAAAAATTATAGCTGCTGAATTAGCGGGGGAGAATGTATCAGGGGAGGAGAAGGAGAGCGTGAAAAGGTGGCGTGAAGAGAGTCGTGGGAACGAGCGAATGTACAGGATGATGGTGGAAGAGTTGGGGGAGGTCGTGGGGTTAGTAAGGATGAAGGGGGGATTGGATAGGGAAAAAGCCTACGAGAGGTTGGAAGGAGAGATGCAGAAAAAGATGATAAGGCAGAAGGAGAATGGGAAAGTGCGGCGGATGAGTTGGTGGCGATATGGCGCGAGTGTGGCAGGTGTGTTGTTGATGTTGGGCGTTGGGATGGCGATATGGATGAAACCGGAAGAAAACAAAGTGCGGTTGGAAGAAAAACGGGTTGTACCGGGGAGCGGGCAAGTGGTGTTGACGTTGGGCGGTGGAGAGGTCGTGTTGTTGAAGCGGGACACGAGTGAATTGATTTTGGCTGATACGACATTGCGGGTAACGAATGAACGGAATACATTGGTGTACTCGGAAATTGAAAACAAAAGGATGTCGGAGGGTATGGTGTACAACACGTTGACAGTTCCGGCAAATGGGGAATACCAACTTGTTTTGGCGGATGGGACAAAGGTGTTTTTGAATTCCGGTTCCGAGATTCGTTACCCGGAGGTATTTGGAAAAGATAGGAGAGAAGTCTTTTTGAGAGGGGAAGCGTGGTTCGAGGTAGCAAAAGATAGCGGACGTGAGTTTTTGGTACACGCGGGAGCGATGGAGGTAAAGGTGTTGGGAACTTCTTTTAACGTGAAGGCTTACGAGAAATTGAAAACGGTGGCAACCACTCTTGTAGAGGGAAGCGTGGAGATTGCATGTGATGGGGAGAGTTTTCGGATAGTGCCGGGAGAGCAGTTCGTGTATGATAAAAATAGTCGGGAGGCGAACGTGATGATGGTGGATACGGAACTGTACACTTCATGGAAAGACGGGTATTACAAATTCCGGCAAGCGACGTTGGAAGAGATTATGACGACACTTTCTCTATGGTACGGGTTGAACGTGTTCTACCAAAACGAGAGTGCGAAACATGTCGAGTTCACGGGAAAAGTGAAACGGTACGAGGATATCCGTACATTGTTGGATAAGTTCGAGCAAACGGAAAATGTGGTGTTTGATATAAAAGAGAATAATGTTTTTATTAAAATAAAGTAAGAAAAAAGCTGTTCGCGTAGACGTGGAACAGCTTTTTTAGTTAAAGCATGTAGACCGAAGTGTGGTTATTTGGGTTTACATGCGAAGTAAAATTCTAATGTATAAAGATATGGAAAAAAAATCGAATCGAACAAAATCCGGTGGAGGAATTTTTGTCCGGAAATGGATGATGAAGATGAAAATTGTGTTTATTTTTCTGATTTTTAGCTTGATGCAAGCGGCAGTGTATGCACAGCAATCGAAAGTTTCTGTGGAGTTGAAAAACGTGACACTGGAGAAAGTTTTTCAGGAGTTGGAACGGCAAACGGGTTATAGTTTTCTCTATAATCATCGGGAAGTCGAGACCCGGGGGAATGTGAGTGTACGGGCGGAAAATAAAGAGTTAAAGGCGGTGCTTGAAGATTTGTTGCCTCGTTTGGGACTATCATATTCTTTTGATGATAATTTGGTGATTATTAAGATTGCGTCAAGGCAAGAACCCGAGAAAAAGTCCGTGCGAGTGAAAGGGTGCGTGTATGACACGAAGGAACAGTCTATGCCGGGGGTGACCGTGAAGTTACTCGGGGGTTCTCTTGGAACAGCTACCGATGTGGATGGACGGTTTCAACTGGAACTTCCCCGGGAGAAGGGTACGTTAGAATTTTCTTTTATAGGATATAAGAGTAAACAGCTAAATTTCACGGGGAAAACAGATACCACGTTTCAGGTAGTACTCGAGGAAGATGTGGCAGCCTTGGAAGAGGTGGTCGTAACAGGTGTATTTACCAAAGCGAAAGAAAGTTATACAGGTGCAGCCACCACGATTACAGCGGCAGAATTAAAACGGGTGGGTAATCGAAATATTTTAAGTTCAATCAGAAATATAGACCCGAGTTTTAATATCGTCGATAATCCGACTATGGGCTCAGACCCGAATAGTTTGCCGGATATCACGATTCGCGGTAATTCAAGTATGACCTCGAACGTGAAAGATTTGCAATCAGAATCCCAAACCACTCAATCGGCGAATATGCCATTGTTTATTTTGGATGGGTTTGAGATTACATTGGAGCGAATGATGGACCTCGATGATAATCAAGTAGAGAGCATCACGCTTTTGAAAGATGCGAGTGCGACGGCAATGTATGGAACTAGGGGAGCTAACGGGGTGGTGGTAATCACGACCAAACAACCGGAAACCGGTAAATTACAATTGACATACAAAGGTGGATTGGCAATCGAAGCGCCTGATTTGACTTCCTATAACTTGTTGAACGCGAGGGAGAAATTGGAATACGAGAAATTGGCCGGCTTGTACACTTATAATGGGGGCCCCGGAGCTACCCAACATAGTTTGGAGACTATTTATAATTCACGTTTATTGGCTGCCGAACGGGGAGTAAACACTTATTGGTTGAAATATCCGGTACGTACTGGTGTGGGACATAACCACAGTTTGCGTTTGGAGGGAGGACGTGAAGAGATTCGTTACGCTGTTGGTCTATCGTACAAAAGCGTGGCTGGAGCCATGAAAGGCTCGGGGAGGAATACGCTGAATGGTAATATTTTTCTTTCTTATAAATTGAAAAATTTGACTTTCCAGAATGATTTGCAAGTGGTGCGGAATAATTCACGGAATTCTCCTTACGGGATATTTTCCTTGTATACCAAACTTAACTCTTATTGGAAGCCTTACGATGATGAGGGTAATTTATTAATGATTCTCGATGACCGGAATTATGCGAGTGACGTGTGGGTAAGTTATAGTAATAAAGTGTATAATCCGTTGTATAACGCTTATTTGCCAAATATAGATGAAAGCAAGTACACGCAAATAACCAATAACTTTGCCATAGAATGGAGAGTTTTACCTGAATTGGTGGTACGTGGTAAATTTAGCGTGACCTCTAAAACTTCACGTTTGGATAAATACAAACCGGCAAGCCATACTGATTTTTTGACATACACGGGCGATGATTATAACCGACGCGGTTCTTATAAAATGGGTATGGGCGAAAGTTTTAAATACGAGACGGACTTTACCTTGAATTATAATAAAATGTTTAAAGATATACATCAGATTTACGTGGGGTTGGGATATAACTTCGCGGAGGAAAAAAGTGAGAGTTTTTCTTTCGTGGGGGAAGGAATCTCGGATGATTATTCTGATTTTATGGGGCTTGCCGCTTCTTACGAGAAAAACAGTTCACCTTATGGAGACGAAGGAATTTCCCGGCGTGTGGGGGGCATCGTGAATGTGAATTATACCTATGACCGTCGTTATTTTATTGATATTTCCGGTAAGTTGGAGGGGGCGTCTAAATTTGGTGCGGATAATCGTTACGCACCTTTCTGGTCTGTGGGAGCGGGTTGGAATATTCATCAGGAGCATTTCATGAGGGAAAGTAACGGGATATTTAATACGGTGCGCCTGCGGGTTTCTTATGGTACGTCGGGGGCACAAAATTTCTCACCTTATCAGGCTATGCGTACGTTTAAATATTTTAATACACAGAATTATAATGGTAACGCGGGTTCTTATCTATTAGGAATTGGTAATCCGGATTTGGGATGGCAAAAGACGGGACAGTTGAATATCGGTATAGAGTTGAGTGTATTCGATAGCCGATTAAAAGTGACTGCAGATTGGTATAATAAATTGACAGACGATATGTTGGCAGATATCACTTTACCGTTGGCCGGCGGTTTTGGTAGTTACAAGGCGAATATCGGTAAAGTGCAAAATCAAGGCGTCGAGGTATTATTGAATGCCTATTTGATACGGGACACAAAACGGAATCTATTCTGGTCTGTCGGTGGAACGATTCTTTATAATAAAAATGAGATTAAAAAAATTTCCAACTCGCTGGAGTTTTTGAATGATGAGTTATTGGAAAGCGACGGTTCTAATCCCAGTTTCCTTTTCAAGGAAGGGCAATCCATGAATACGATTTTTGCGGTACGTTCTTTAGGCATTAATCCGGCGAATGGTAAGGAAATTTACCGGAAAGCAGATGGGCATACGCGGACTTATGATTGGGAGGCAAAAGATAAAGTGGCTTGTGGCGTGACCGACCCGAAAGTGTGGGGTAATTTTAATACGATGCTTCGTTATAAGGGTTGGACGTTAAATGCGATATTCAGTTACCGTTGTGGTGGACAAATGTACAACGCAACATTAGCGAATAAAGTAGAAAATATCCATCCGGTCAATAATGCGGATAAGCGTGTGCTCTATGATAGATGGAAAAATCCGGGTGATAAAGCCAAGTACAAAGGGGTAACCGATCTGTCGGAAACGCGGGCGACAAGTCGTTTCGTGGCAGACGAGAATACGTTGGAATGTGGTAGTGTTTCTTTGGGGTACGAGTGGACATCAGAGTGGTTGAAAAAGAATTTTTCGATATCCTATCTCTCGTTGACGGGATATGGTGAGGATATTTTCCGAGTTTCGAGCATCAAACAGGAACGCGGAACCAATTATCCTTTCGCTCGAAAGTTTTCGTTTTCGCTATCTGTCAGATTTTAAATGTTTAATTGAAAAATCAGAGAACAATGAAGAAGAGATATTTTATTGGGTTATTGGTGGGGTTCCTCGTGTTGCATTGCGGTTGCAGTGACTGGCTTGATGTAAATCCTCGTACTGAGATGAAAGAGGAAGATATGTACCAGAGCGAGAAAGGTTTCAAGAATGTGATGAATGGAATTTATATCCAGATGGCTTCCAAGGAATTGTACGGTAAAAATACGACTTATTATTTCCCGGACTTGTTGGCCGGGTATTGGTACAAGACAAATAACACGACAGAAAATTATATCATGTCGTATTTTTATAGTAACAAGGATGTGGAGAAAGTGATTAAAACAATATGGAGCAAGTATTACACGGTGATAGCCCACATTAACGATTTGATAGAGAATTTGGATAAGACAGACGTGAACTTTACTTACGGGAATAAGGAATTGCTTTACGGTGAGGCTTATGGCTTACGTGCGTTTCTTCATTTGGATATATTGCGTTTGTTCGGTCCGGTTCCGGCTGATGCATCTGACGGGATTGTGGCTATCCCTTACGTGACTGAATTGACTCGAGATCCTTCAAAGTTGGTGTCGGTTACTTACGGGGAGGTAAAAAAGATGATTCTGGAAGACTTGGATAAGGCGGAGGGGTATCTTGCGAACGATCCTTTTAAGAGTGGTTCCATGTATGATTTAAATAATCCTAATGGTAATGGCGTGAAATATAAACCCAATGATGACTGGCATTATTACCGGCAGACACATTTTAATACCTATGCAGTGGATGCCACCCGTGCCCGTTTTTATCAATGGATTGGTGATAAAACGCAAGCAGAGAAGTGCGCTAAAAAAGTGATTGAAATGAGAAATACAGACGAAACAGACAAATTTACTCTTGCCACCAATAGTACTTATAGTGATTCGGGTAAAGGTGCGTTGGTTATGGCGTGTGAACATATTTTTGCGGTAAATTGTTCGGATTTGCAGAATATTATTAATGGGGTATTGATTACTTCATCCTCTTCTTCTACTCCTGAATTGTTTTTGGAAAATAATTGGATATCAAAAGTGTATGAAAATCCGGAATCCGATAATCGTAGCAAAGGCGGGCGTTATTTTCAGACAAACGGGAGTAGGGCTTATTATCTGAAATATTACGAGAGTAGTTCAATTGCGGCAACAGATATGATACCATTGATTAGGCTTGCCGAGATGTATCTGATTTTGATAGAGAATTCTATTTTGACGGATGCCCAAGGGTATTTCGAGATATTCCGTCAAGCGAGAGGAATGGATTTTACGATTTCGATTGGAGATGAAACAAAACGGGAAAATCAGGTGGAGAAGGAGTATCGTAAAGATTTTTGGGGTGAAGGGCAGATGTTTTACTATTACAAACGTTGGAATAAAACGAGTTGGAGTTTGCCACAGAGTGTGACGATCCCGGCAAATGGATTCGTGATACCCAAACCGCAAGGTCAGACAGCGTTCGAGTAACTTTTAATGTTCATGAAATTTATGATAGATATGATGAAAAATATATGGATATATTTGATTGGCGGAATGTTCCTGCTGGTGGCAGGATGCGGGCATAATGATGCGCAAGTGTTTGAAGAAGAGGCTCGGGTGTGTTTTTCGAGAGGTGATGATGGAGGGGGACAACAAGATAGTATTCTGCAAAGTTTTTTTATTGTGCCTGAGATACAGGAGCGGGATACAGTATGGATAGAAATTGCGTTGGTCGGTTTTCCCGTGAATGAAGTTCGTCCGGTGAAAATTGTTCAAATCAATCCGGACGCGAAGGATGCGGCGATTGCTGGTACGCATTATGTTGGCTTTGACGATGCAGAAGTGAGAAGTTTTATGGTAATGGCAGCCAATCAGGTGACAGCTCGGATCCCGGTGATTTTGTTGCGCGATATTTCCCTGAAAACAGAGAAGAAGCGTTTAGAGATGGCGATAATGGAGAACGAATATTTTAAACGGGGTATCGATGCCGATTGCAATTTTATGATTCAAACGACGGAATTGGCGGAGATACCCACGAATTGGGATTCTGCTTGGAAATCCTATTTCGGGGCATGGAGCTCGCAAAAGATGTGGTTTATCGTGAACTATTTGGGATTGGATGATTTCGAGGCGGAATATGATGCCGGGTATAAAAAGTATTTGAAACAAAAAGCGCATTCAAAACTCAATGAATACAACGCTACACATGATGAACCTCTTTGTAATGATTTGACGAAACACCATGAGAATGGTAAAGCGTGTGAGAATTGTGTTGTGTTTCCTTAATTAAAAACGATTGACAATGAAAAAATATATCGAAATAGGTTGCCTGTTGGTAATGGTATTTATCGCCGGGTGTATAGATGACAAGGGTAATTATGACTACATTTCTTCCGGGGAGGTATTCCCGGTAAAAATTTCAGGATTGGACTCGAGTTTCAATTGCTTGGTCGGGGATCTATTACAATTGACTCCCGTTGTGACTGGTATAGAAGGAGAGAGAAACTTGAAATACACGTGGTTTCTCTATCGGAGGGGAATTGCTTATAGCGTGGAAGATACGTTGTGTCACACGAAAGATCTGAAATGGTTGGTCAATTGTGATGTAAACAATTACAGTTTATTGTTTGAAGTACGGGATACTGTTCGTGATTTATTTTCCAAAAAAACATTGGACTTGACGGTCAATACCGCTTATTCGACGGGGTGGTTCGTGTTAGAAGACGATGGAATGAATACGGATGTGGATATGTTGGAGGGGGGAAAGACAACCGAGAATTTAATGGAAATTTTCGGGAGTGGCAGGATGGAAGGGAAAGCGAAAAAAATTGTCTTTAAAGAACGGCACCCCCAAGAAGTAGAGAATGTAGACGGGACAGTTAAAAAGGAGTACAAGAAGGCGTTCACGATAATTTCAGAGAAGGATATGCGGGTGTATGATGCTCAAAATATGGGTATTTTGAAATATAGGAATGATTGTTTTTATGAAATACCCGAGAACTTACGACCGTTAAATGTGGCGACGGAATCTGTTTCGGATGAGGTGAACGTGGACGGGAAGTTTTATTTGATGAGTTCCGGGAATATAGGGAAATTCGGGTACCCGATGATGGGGATTGACGGGACAGAAAATTATCGTATTTTTGAAGAGGGGGTTTTATACTCGCAGTTTTGTTACTTGTGGGAGGAAGTAACCGGTTCTTTTGTTCATGCTTACATGGGTAATTCGAGATTCAATCTTTTGAATGAAGCCAAGGATGGAGAAGCTAATTACGGGGGAGTTTCTAATACCGGGAGTGAAATGAAACGATTCCGGTTTAGGAATTATAAATACGAATATAAAGTTACGCCCGCCACGTGGACTGCCTACGCGTTATGGAGGAATGGGGAAGGAAAGTACGAGATATTGGATTTGGCTTTTGTGGCAACCAACTATCCGATTAAGGGTAAATATGATTTGCCTGTCGGTAGTGGTTTGCCGGAAGCTAAAGTTATGGAAGTCCACCAGACGGAAACGAGAATATTCTTTTCGGAAGGTAATCAGTTGTACGAACACCTTGTAAATTCAAATACCAGTCTTGCCAACCGGGAACGGGTTGTTTATACGTTCCCGGCAGGGGAGGAAATATCTTGTATTCGGCATATTATTGTCAATAGAAAATCCTCGAGCGAGCAGATGAATTGTTTGGTTGTATTGACAAATATCGAGAACAGTTGGAAATTATATAGGTTTGAATTTCTTAATGGCGGTGGTGAGTTTGATATGACAGTATTACCGGAGAAGGCAATGATTGGGCAGGGAGAAGGATATGCACGCTATGTTTTGAGAATGGATAATAATTGGTCGTATTAGTGAAATATCTAAAAGAGAGAGTATGAAAAGATTAATTTTTTGTATATTAGTGATGTTTGCCGTGGTGGCAAATTCAAAGGCGCAGAATAAAAGTATAAATTTCGAGGAAACCAAAGAGTGGAAGAAAATAATCAAGAAAGCCAAGAAAGAGAAAAAACTGATTTTTGTTGATTGTTATACATCCTGGTGTGGTCCTTGCAAGATGTTGGCAAAGAATGTATTCACGAATGATGAGGTGGCCAATTTTTTCAATGAACATTTTGTGAATGCCAAGTATGATATGGAAAAGGGTATAGACGGACCAATGTTGAAAAAACAGTTCGATGTGAAAGTTTATCCTACGCTCTTGTTTATAGATCCTTTTTCTGGAGAGATTATGCATTGCGTGACAGGAGCGGGGACGCCAAAGTGGTTGATTGGTGTGGCAAAACTTGCCATGGAACCGGATAAAAATCTTAATAAGATGTTGAAACGTTATGCTGCCGGGGAGAGAGAAAAGGAATTCTTGCGAGATTATATGAGTGTTTTGTACGCGGCTCATGTGCGGGATGAGTCTGCTCGTGTGGCTTGCGAGTATCTGGAGGTCTTACCGGCAGATAGTTTATACGCCCCGGGAAATTGGTATTTAATTGAGCGCTACGTGGATGATCCATTGTGCCCTTTATTGAAACGTGTTATGGTTGATCGGGGAAAGTTTTATGCTACTATCGGGCAAACAAAGGTGGATAGTAAATTAAGTACTTCCATTTATTTGGCAGCGAAAAACGTGGCAAAGTGGCAGGTGAATATGAAGGTACCCTTTGATGAAAAACGTAATCAAGAATTGATAGATTATTTACTCCATATCGATTTCGTGGGGGCTCCGGCCGGTTTGTCAATCTTGTATACGGCAGCTTGCGTACGGGAAAAGGATTATCGCGGACTACTTGATAGGGTAGATGAAGCATTAAGTTACAATTTATTTCGGGATATTGAGGAGGTCGCTTATTTTCGGGATAACATCAAGCGATTGGTTGGTTGTGAGGATGAAATATTGTTGAAAGAGGGTATTCGGCGAATTGAACGTTTTTGGGATAAACTCACGAATCCTTCTGATAAATACGGTATTTTGACAATAAAAGCGGTTTTGCAAAAGAAAATTGGCGATATTATCGGGGCGGAGAATTCCACGAGAGATGCGGAGAAATATTTAATAAAATAGAGGTGTAGCAAGTAATTTCTCATTGGAGATACTTTTTTCATAAAAACAAATATTCTAGGAAAAAATGAAAAAATCGATATTATTAGTTTTATTAATTGTTACCGTGGTGATAAATTCAGCGGCACAAAACCGGAGTATAAACTTCGAGGAAACAAACGAGTGGCAAAAAGTAGTCAAGAAAGCCAAGAAAGAGAAAAGACTAATTTTCGTGGATTGTTATACTTCGTGGTGCGGTCCTTGTACAATGTTGGCAAGAAACGTTTTTACAAATGATTCTGTAGCTGATTTTTTTAATCGACATTTTGTGAATGTCAAGTATGATATGGAAAAAGACGCTGATGCTTCTGCGTTGAAGAAGCAGTTTGGCGTAAGAGCTTACCCGACGTTGTTGTTCGTTGATCCTTCCTCTGGAAAAGCCATACATCGTATGACGGGAGCAGGTTCTCCAAGATGGTTGATTCGTGAGGGACAACTTGCCATGGAACCGGAGAATAATCTCAGTAATATGATGAAACGATATGCCGCTGGTGAAAGAGAAAAAGCATTTTTGTGGGATTACGCGAGTGCTCTGTACACGGCTTATATGTTAGATGAAGCGGCTCGGGTTGTTTGCGAGTATTTGGAGCCGTTGCCCGTGGATAGTTTGATTCTATCAGAGAATTGGTATTTGATCAATCGTTATGTGACAGACCCTTTGTGTCCTTTATTAAAGAGAGTGATGGCTGAACGGGAAAAATTTTACGTTACTATCGGGCAAACAAAGGTGGATAACAAGTTAAGTTCCTCGATTTATTCTGCTGTAGAATATTTGACACAATGGCATGGAAAGATGAAAAGGGCGTTTGACGAGAAGCGTAATCAGGAATTGATAGACTATTTGCTGAATACAGACTTTGTGGCTGCTCCTGCTGGCTTGGCTATGTTGTACACGGCTGCTCGTGTGCGGGCGGGAGACTTTCGAGGTATGTTGGAGCAGGTAGATAAAGCGATAAGTTATAATGTATTCCGAAATAACACGGAAGTTGCTTATTTCCGAAATAATATCAAGAAGCTAACTGGTTGTGGGGATGACGCTTTGGCACGAGAAGGAATTTTGCGAATAGATCATTTTTGGGATAACGTGACAAATCCTTTCGAGAAATCTAATCTTTTGAAAGTAAAAGCAAGTTTGCAAACTATAATCGGAGATACAATCGGAATAAAAATTTCCACGAAAGGTGCAGAGAGATATTATATGGAAGGGCTTAATGGTTTATCGCAAGAAAAAAAGCAAAAAAAAATTTGATAAATTGAAAGTTATCAAAGTGTATTAATTTGCTATATTTTAAAAGGGGATAGGATTACGAGTGATTCTATCCCTTTTTCCTGAAGATTTTATCTGTGTGCACCGGAGTTATGCCGTTTGTTTGGACCTCGTGGACCGATTGGTCGGGAATACGATTTACATTGGCAAACAGGATTTCCCTGTGAGTCCTGCCTACAGTTTAGATTTACACTCCCGTTTCCGCTTTTTAGGAAAGGTAAAAGGTTTGCATAAATCTAAACTCGTGAAAAATAATAAATAAACATGTATAATCCGTCCCGAGAGGCAACCTCTTGGGCAGGTTTGTGGTGATTGGATTCTCGTGGAATAAATATATTTGTTGTTGAAAATAGGGGGAAAACGGGAAGAGAACAAGGTGAGAACAGGCTACAACTCCAGTGTAACACTTACTGTACACCACTATAACACCGGAGGGGGCGATTGGTAGTCAATGGGGGGTGCGATTGTAATGAAGAAATGAAGTTTTATCTTTGCTTCTTTGCAACACGTGAATGGCGAAAATTGGAGGACAAGTAAGATTTATCGGAGATTTTTCCGTAAATTTGTAAAGTAAAACAAAGGAAAAGCAGTTATGGAAAAAATGTCACGCAAGCTCCCTATCGGGATACAGACCTTCGAGGATATTCGTAAAGAGGGTTATCTTTACGTGGATAAAACGGCTTTCATTTGTCGAATCGTGAACACGGGTAAGCCTTATTTTTTAAGTCGTCTCCGCCGTTTCGGCAAAAGCCTGTTGTTGTCGACTTTCGAGGCTTATTTCGCTGGAAAAAAAGGATTTGTTCGAGGGACTTGCCATCGCCGGGTTGGAGAAGGAATGGAACGAGTACCCGGTGGATGCCAATAACCCGATTCCGTTGATTTACCAGAGCGGCTATTTGACGATAAAGGATTATGACGAGGAATTTGAAAATTATTTATTGAAATTTCCCAATGATGAGGTGAGATACGGGTTTATGAGTTTCCTTTTATAGTTCGATTTCGGATGAGGACAAAGGTTTTTACATAGGTAAATTCGTGCAAGAACTTCGAGAGGGAAAGGTGGATGATTTCATTTTTTAAGCCAAATAAACTTTAAAATGATATGATATGACGTTAAGTATAGACCAAAGCAGTTGCATAAAATGCGGAAAGTGCGTGAAGGTTTGTCCGGCGGCAATTTTTACACAGGTAAAGGTGGGTGAAGTCGTGGGGATCGAGCACGAGGAGATGTGTATCGGGTGCGGGCATTGTGTTGCGGCGTGTCCGACGGGTGCGGTGAAGCATAGTGATTTCCCGGTGGAGAAAGTGCACCCGATTGATTACACGCTGTTGCCGACCCCTGAGCAGATGATGCTTTTGTGCAAGGTGCGACGTTCGAATCGGACGATGACAAAACAACCTGTTCCGGTGGAGATGTTGGATATGATCGCGGAGGCGGCACATCGGGCTCCCACGGCGACGAATGCGCAGAGCGTGTCGTTCACGTTGGTTACAGACCCGAAACGGGTGCGTGAAGTAAGCGAGTACACGCTTGGCATTTTTGGCGGGGTGTTGAAGAAATTGAAGAATCCGGTATTGAAACCTCTGTTGAAACCTTTGTTGAAAGGGGTTTACAGGTATGTGCCTGTTTTTGAACGTTTGCTCCGGGAAGATCGAGCCGGGAATGACCCGATACTGCGTCATGCCACGGCATTGCTTTTCATTCATACACCCGAGTCGAATCGTTTCGGGTGTGAAGATTGTAATCTGGCTTATCAGAATGCCTCGTTGATGGCGGAGAGCCTTGGCGTCAGTCAAGTATACATGGGATTCGTGATGTCTGCCGTCAAGCAGGACAACAAGAGAGGGTTGGCGAAATCGTTGGGGATAGACGGACATATCCATGCTATCATGGCATTGGGGATGCCTGCTTTTCGTTACCCGAATTACATCGACCGTAAAGATATAAAAGTGACGAAATTGGAATAACTTGTCTTCGCCGGTTGACGTATATCGGGTATGAATTAACGAAAACAATAAAGCTATGGACAAGTTCAACGAATTGATTAATGGTGACAAACCGGTATTGGTAGACTTTTTCGCTACTTGGTGCGGACCTTGCAAGATGATGCACCCGATACTTGAAGAGGTAAAGAAACGGTTGGGGGATAAGGTGGTTATTCTGAAGGTGGATGTGGATGTCCCGGTTAATCGTCAGCCGGTGTACCAATATCATGTTCAGTCGGTACCGACACTCATGTTGTTTAAAGGAGGACGTATGTTGTGGAATAATAGCGGTGTGGTACAGGCCGCACAGTTACAGCAAATTATAGAACAGTATATGTGACATTTAAAATAAATTGTATGAAGTATGTGATAGTCGGTGGTGTGGCGGGAGGAGCCTCTACGGCAGCCCGTTTGCGTAGACTGGATGAAAATGCTGAAATAATCCTTTTCGAGAGAGGTGAGTATATTTCTTACGCGAATTGCGGGTTACCTTATTATATCGGGGATGTGATTTACGAGCGACAGAAATTATTCGTGCAGACGCCGGAGAGTTTTGCCGCTCGTTTTAATATAGAAGCCCGGATACGTTCCGAAGTGGAGGGAATAGAACCGGGGAAAAAGGTGATAACGGTGCGCGACTTGAATTCGGGAAAACGTTACGAGGAGTCGTATGACAAGTTGATCCTATCGCCGGGTGCGGAGCCTGTGCGTCCCCCGTTACCGGGAATCGATGGCGACGGGATATTCACCTTGCGTAATGTAAGCGATACGGATCGGGTGAAAGAGTACGTGGAGGAGCGTGACGTGAAGCGGGTAGTGATTGTCGGTGCCGGTTTTATCGGTTTGGAGATGGCGGAGAATCTGCACGAGTACGGAATTGACGTGTTGATCGTGGAAATGGCCGATCAGGTGATGACTCCCGTGGATTACGAGATGGCGGCGATTGTACACCAGCATCTTAAAGCAAAGGGCGTGGGACTTTACCTACAAGAGGCAGTGACAGCCTTTCGGCAGACAGGGGAAGGCATGGAAGTCGTGCTGCGAAGCGGGTTGATATTGCAAACAGACATGGTACTGCTCTCTATCGGAGTTCGTCCGGATGCCCGTTTGGCAAAAGCTGCCGGGTTGGAGATTGGGGAAACGGGAGGAATCAAGGTGAACGAGTATTTGCAGACTTCCGATCCGGATATTTATGCGGTGGGTGATGCCATAGAGTTTCCCAATCCCGTGAGCGGTCGTCCGGCTCTGGCATTTTTGGCGGGTCCCGCTAATAAACAGGGGCGAATTTGCGCGGATAACGCGGTTTACGGTAACAGGAGAAAATATAAAGGATCAATCAACACGGCTATTGCGAAGGTATTCGACCTGACGGTAGGGGCAGCGGGTTTGTCGGCAAAAATGCTCGAACGGTTGCAGCTCCCTTACAGGGAAGCTATTATTCACGGGGCTTCGCACGCGGGGTATTACCCGGGGGCAATCATGATGGATATCAAGATCAATTTTTCCCCGACAGACGGGAAATTGCTGGGAGCGCAAGTGGTCGCCGCGGACGGGGCAGACAAGCGATTGGAAATGATGTCGGCAGTGATACGGGAAGGTGGTTCCGTGTACGATCTGATGGAGTTGGAACAGGCATATGCGCCCCCTTATTCTTCGGCAAAAGATCCGGTGAATATGGCGGGGTTCGTGGCAGATAATATGTTGAGCGGAAAAGTGAAGATGATTAGCTGGCGCGAGTTGCAAGCGATGGATACCGAAAGCACGCTCTTGGTCGATGTCCGTATGCCGGGAGAATTCGCGGAAGGTAGTATAGAAGGTGCCGTGAATATTCCTTTGGACGGATCACGTGCCGAGTATCGGAATTTACCGAAAGATAAAACGATCGTGGTCTTTTGTGCTATCGGTTTACGGGGATACATTGCTGCGCGGGTATTGATGCAATTGGGATACAACGTGCTGAACTTGAACGGGGGATACCGTACTTATGCTGCGGTTACGACAGGACAAGGTAATCCGGTTAATCTTTTTAGCGTACCGTGTTCGGGACCTGTAAACAAAAAATGAATGACTCACTAAGATATTGAAACAGATGATCCGGGAACTACCAGACTTTCCCGGATTTTCTCCACCCCTTTTTATAATAGTTCTCACTCAGGTGACTAACGATGACTCCTTTCGAGGTGCTGGCATGGACAAAATAGCCGTTCTTGAGGAATATACCGACGTGTGTTAATCCTCGCCTTTTCTTTTTGGAGAAGTTGAAGAACACGAGGTCACCGGATTTTACCCTTCGTTTCCCGATGCGTTGACAATCTTTGCTATACATGTTTGCAACCGTACGTTGCAATGATTTATGATAGACATTCTTGTACACCGCTCCCACGAAGCCTGAACAATCAGCTCCCATGCGAGTGGTTCCCCCGTAACGGTAGGGGGCGCCAAGCCAAAGACTTACTTCTTCAAACAGGGGCAGGTTGTCCCGTTTGCTCACGGTGAAGCCCAATTTACGTGATAATTGCTCTGTTTTACTTTTTTGGACGGCGAGTTGCCGCGATGAACTACAAGAGGATAGTGCCAATGCCAAAAAAAGGATGCTCCAATATAGAATCTTTTTCATCTGATTTACAACGTTTATATGCTTATTTGCCCTGCTTATTTGACAAAGATAATTAAATAGTCCGAGGTTTTTGTTATTTTCGCGTGGGTAGAGTTGTTAAAAATAGTCCTATTCATTTGAAACTTGTTATAGGCAATTAACGTTGAATCCGAGTAGTAAGATGAATTATTTGGCACATATATTTCTTTCAGGAGATAACCGGAAGATACAAATTGGAAATTTTGTCGGGGATGCGGTGAAAGGGCATGCCTATAACAAGTTTTCTCCCGATTTCCGGAAAGGAATATTGTTGCACAGGGCGATAGATGATTACACGGATCATCACCCGTTGGTGCGTGAAGCTATCGAACTGTCAAGAGGAGAATTTGGCAGGTACGCCGGGGTGATGACGGATATTTTTTTTGATTATTTCCTTGCAACGGGTTTCAGACGCTATACGGGAAAATCCTTGCGACGGTTTGCTTTCGGGTTTTACGCTTCGTTGATTGTGAATTACCGTTATTTACCGGAGCGTTTCAAAGGATTCCTGTGGCATTTTATTCTCACCAACCGTTTGGTGAAGTATGCTTCGTTAGCGGGAATCCAGCGTTCTCTGGAGATTATGGTCGAGTATAAAAATCTGGGAGTAGACCCGGATAAAGCCATTGGATTTCTCGCGGCGAACCGGGTGCAGTTGCAGGGTATATTCGAACGATTTTTTCCCGATGTACAGGAAATGAGTCGAGTGAAGTTGAATGAAAATATGATTATTAACTAGATAAATAAAAAAAGAGTATGGAAGAATTATTTACAAATCCGTCTAATGTTTCTATGGATGCGTTTTTGAGCAGGATGGTAGATTTGGGGATTACCGTCGGCTCTAAAATTTTATTTGCTGTTATTGTTCTGATCGTGGGGCGTTGGCTCGTGCGGCGATTGAACAAGTTGGTGAACAAGATTCTGACCAAACGGGAAGTGGATGCTTCGTTGACTACCTTTGTAAGGAGTTTGGTGAGTATCACGTTGAACTTGTTATTGGTTATCGTGATTATTGGAATACTTGGAATTGAAACCAGTTCGTTTATCGCCCTCTTCGCTTCTGCCGGTGTTGCTGTCGGTATGGCGTTGAGCGGTACACTTCAGAACTTTGCCGGGGGAGTGATGATTTTGTTGTTTAAACCTTTCAAGGTTGGCGATTTCATTGAAGCACAGGGACAAAGCGGTACGGTGAGAGAGATACAGATTTTTAATACGATACTTACCACGGCTGATAATAAGGTGATCATTATCCCGAATGGAGGTTTGTCAACCGGCTTGATGAAGAATTACTCTAAGGAACCGACTCGTCGGGTGGATTGGGAGTTCGGTATCGCTTACGGGGATGATTACACGAAAGCGAGAGAAGTATTAGCTCGTTTATTAGATGCTGATTCCCGAGTGTTGAAAGAGCCGCCTTATTTTATAGCCTTGACTTCATTAGGCGCGAGTTCCGTGAATATCGTGGTTCGTGCTTGGGTAAATTCCGCCGACTACTGGGGTGTTTATTTCGATATGAACGAAAAAGTGTACAAGACATTTGCACAGGAGAATCTGAATATTCCTTTCCCGCAAATGGATATACATTTGCATCAATAGGTTTAATAAGGTTTGTAAAGTTCATAAGGTAAGATTCTGTTTGAAGGATTACCTTATGAACTTTTTTATTATCTTTCGCCCTCGAAATCTTGGAAGTCTTCCGGAACTTTATAAACCTTATAACTTTATACACTTTATGAACTCATTAGTTTGGTTGGATTTGAATTCATCATATGCTCATTCTTCTTTGGCTCTTCCGGCGATTCACGCGCAAGTGAAAGGAGATGAAGGGGATGTCACGTGGAGTAAGGTTTCGGCGACGATTAATTCAAACGTGGGGAGTGTGGTCGCGGAGATCGTGGAGAAGAAACCGGATATATTGGCTGCCACGGCATGGTTGTTTACTCATGAGGTGTTATTGAAGATAACTTCGCGGGTGAAAGCTCTGCTGCCGGAATGTACGATTATATTCGGCGGGCCGGAGATGTTGGGTGATAACGGGGAGTATTTACGAAGATACCGTTTCGTGAGTTGCGTGTTCCGCGGGGAAGGGGAGATCGGTTTTCACGAGTGGTTGAGGGTATATGATCGTCCGGAGGATTGGTATTCGGTGACGGGACTTTGCTGGTTGGATGCCGAAGGAGTGTATCATGACGGCGGATTAGCGAGGGTGATGGAGTTTGAGCAGTTACAAGTACCGGAAACCAGTCGGTTCTTTGATTGGTCAAAGCCTTTCGTGCAGTTGGAAACGACACGGGGGTGCTTTAATACTTGCGCGTTTTGCGTGAGTGGTGCGGAGAAACCTGTGCGGGTGCTTTCCGTGGAGCGAATACGGGAGAGATTAACTGTTATCCGGGAGCACGGCATCCGGGATATACGTTTGCTCGACCGCACGTTTAACGGGAGCTCGGAACGGGCTATTCGTTTATTGCAACTGTTCCGGGAGTTTGCCCCCGCGATGCATTTTCATCTGGAGATACACCCCGCTTTGCTTTCCGATGAGGTGAAGGTGTTGTTGCGGGAGTTACCGACGGGTTTATTGCATTTGGAAGCGGGGATACAAAGTCTGCGGGAAGAAGTATTGCAAGCCTGCCGTCGAATCGGTAATTTGCAGGCGGCTTTGGATGGTTTGCGTTATTTGGCGGGGTTGCCTAATCTTGTCGTGCATGCCGACTTGATAGCGGGATTGCCTTTATATACCTTGGAACAGATGGTTGCTGACGTTCGGGTGCTGGCTTCATTCGGCACAGGTGAAATTCAATTGGAGTTGTTGAAATTGTTACCCGGCACGGTGATGCGGGAGGAGGCAGAGAGCTTGGGAATAATATATTCTCCGGATGTACCTTACGAGGTGTTGTGTACCCGGGAGATGAGCGTGGAGGATTTATGGCAAGCCCGGTTATTGTCCCGCTTGATAGACGGATTTTATAACGCCGCGGCATGGCAGGAAGTGGTGCGCCGCTTGATAGTTCATGATGAACGTTTCTTGCCGGATTTCTTGTCGTGGTTGGAGAGGTTGGAACTACTGGAACAACCGTTGAGTCTGGAAAAACGGGGAGTCCTGTTATATGAATTTTGTGAAGATCGTTATCCGGCATTTTTAACGGATATTTCCGTGGCGTGGATCGTGGCGGGTATTCCTTTTGCCAAAGAACCGGGCAAACGGTTGAAACCTTGGAATAGTGAGATTCCGGGAGGCATCACGGTTGTAACGGGTGAATACACGGAAGTGATGAGGGTATATTATTTCATGGATGGGGTAAAGGAGTACTGGTTCGGTTTTGACCGGGGAAAGTCAGCATCGAAGCCTCTCTTTGTCGCTTGTCGGGGAATAGATTGAATTACAAGGTGATCCAGTTGCTTATGATTTCCTTCCCATGAGAAGTGATGATGGATTCCGGGTGATATTGGACTCCGTGGAGCGGGAGGCTTTCGTGATAAAAAGACATGATATTGCCCTCTTCGTCAACGGCGCTTATTTTCAAGCATGGAGGAAGCGTTCGCGGGTTAACAATCCAAGAGTGGTAACGTCCTACCTGCACGGGGGTGGTGATTTCATGATAAAGCGTGTCCGCGGAGTCGGTAATAAAAAGAGGACTCGCGTGCCCGTGTTTGGGATGATCCAATTGTTGTAAGTGTGCCCCGAAACATTCGGCTATTGCCTGATGTCCAAGACATACGCCAAGTATGGAATGTGTATGTTTGCACCGGTCTATGAGAGGGAGCAGGTCGCCTGCTTCTGCCGGGATGCCGGGACCGGGCGAGAGCAGAAGTTTGTCGTAGCGGTCAAGAGCGGAAAAGTCTATGTTATCATTGTAGACAATATCGAATTGGCAATTTTCACATTCCCGTAAAATCTGAACGAGATTGTAGACAAAAGAATCGTGATTGTCAATGACTAGAACGCGTTTCATGAAGGCAATTTGTTTTTTTACTTTGCAAACTTTATAAACTCTTTCGGTTGCAAAAGTAGGAATTCGGAGCTAAATAAACTACCTTTGACCTGACAGTTTTTCGGGAGAAGCGCGTGATTCCCGGGGTTGCAATGAATTTGCAACTTGTAGTCTGTTGGTTATAAGTGTATGTTATGGCAAAAAGAAAAAATTGGTTCTCCCTGTTCTTCACGAATTATTTAGGAGTATTGAATGATAATTTCCTGAAGACATTAGCGTGCTTTATTTGTATCGCTTGGGTGGGTAAAGAGAACGAGTCAATGGTCGTCACGTTGGCATCGGCTGCATTGGTAATTCCCTATTTATTGTTTTCCCCGTTGGCGGGACGTTTGGCGAAGATATACAAGAAACGGAAAATCGTGGTATGGGCAAAGTTCGCGGAGATGTTGATCATGCTCGTGGCCGCGGCAGGGTTTCTGGCGCACTCGACATCGCTCGTGTTGGGTTCTATCCTTCTCATGGGATTGCAAAGTGCTTTATTTTCGCCCTCTAAATACGGATTGATACGGGATATCGGGGGTGAAGAGGGTATTTCTTTCGGTTCGGGTGCAATGGAAATGTTTGCTTTCGTGGGGATTTTGACCGGAACGCTGATGGCTGCTTTCCTGTCGGAAAGCGCAGGTATTCCGGTGTTGTGTGCGATCCTTTTCGGGGTGGCGTTATTCGGTTGGTTGTCGAGTCTGACGATTCGTGCGAACGAGAGCGAACCGTTGAAAGAGAGTCACGAGACGTTGAATCCCTTGAAGTTCGTGAAAGATATGTTCTTGCGTGCGAAAGCTTTTAAAGGATTGAACCTTATCGTGGTAGGACTTGCCACATTTTGGTTTATCGGTTCTATGATACAGATGGTGCTTATCGTGTATTGCCGTTCCGATTTAGGGATGAGTGATTCGGAAACGGGTATCGTGATGTCGTTGGCGGCTATCGGTATCGGGGCGGGATGTTATCTGGCGGGAGTGTTATCCCGTCATGATGTCGAATTAGGGTTGGTGCCGTGCGGGGGGATTACCACGGGACTGATGTTGTTGGCAATTTTTATTTTTGACGCGGGGGGAGTGTTCTTTGCCGTACTGGTATTCTTTGCGGCGTTTTTCAGCGGGATGTTTAAGGTTCCGCTGGATGCTTGGATTCAGGCAAACGTGAAAGGACGGGAGCTGGGGGATATGTTGGCTTATTCTAACTTGATCACATTTCTGTTTATGCTTTTTGCTTCGGGATGTTTCGGGGCGATAAATATGTTTTTTGATTCCAGAATTGTGTTTATTTTTCTTGCGGTACTGACATTTGCGATAACTTTCATCCTGTTTGTCAGGGTGGTTGAAGTCCGGGAACGGTTTCGTAAGTTGAGGATAGTAAAGTTTTTTTATGGTAGCAAGGTATAAAAGAGTATTGGCAGCTTTTTACCGGGGCGTGTTGAGTTCCCGTTACCGGGTACATTTGAAAGGAGCGAAATTGTTGACGGAGTCGAAGACAACATTGTTTCTGCCGAATCATCAGGCTTCGGTCGATCCGCAGATCGTGTGTTCTCAATTATTGCGTTACACGGATGTATCCCCGTTAGTGACAGAAGGGTATTTTAAGATTCCCGTTGTGGCACAGATACTTCATTTGATGGGAGCCGTGCGGGTTCCCGATCTTGAAAAAAGTCGTCGGGGCGTGGAAGTCGTGGCAGGATTGAACAAGGTCGTGGTGGACGCTTTGGCAGCAGGCAGAAACGTGTTGATTTATCCGGCGGGACAGTTGACCAACGGCGGGCTGGAGCATGTCGGTAACAAACAGGGAGCGTGGCAGGTATGCCGCCAATTGCCGGACGGAACGCGAGTGGTCGGTATACGGATTCAAGGATTGTGGGGAAGTATGTGGTCTAGGGCTAAGACGGGAAAAACTCCTAATTTCTTGTGGACTTATATGAAAGCTATCTTTTACGTGTTGGCGAATTTCATTTTTTTTGTCCCTCGTCGGGATGTGACAATTACCTTTGAAGATATCACGGGGGACGCCGTACGTTACGCGGAAGAAGGAAGACAGCCTTTTAACCGCTATCTGGAGAGTTTTTATAATGCGGAAGGAGAGGAGAAGCCGCTTTATTTGAAGCACCTCTTTTATAATTGAAAATGGAGAATTGAAAATGAACTCTTTCGTCGGTAAGCGGGGCGGAAATCATAAATCTAAAATCATAAATCTAAAATAGGATGACCGCGAATGAAATAAGAGAGCGAATGAATCTGTCGGGAGGTCGGCGGGAACCATTCTTGTTCGGGGTGGATTTCGAGTTGACAAAAGGCTTTTTTATACCTTCTCCTTTGCAACAGCAGGACATTCTTTTTGAAGTAGGAGGTGTGACGAATGTACCGGAAAGCAAAAATGTTCCGACAGGAGGATTATTCGAGCGACATCCGGTTTCCCGTGAGGAATACGAGAGGAAGTTTAATGTCGTGAGGCAAGGATTGATGAGAGGGGATTCGTTTTTACTAAATTTGACTGTTGCGACCGCTCTTGAAACGGATTGGACTTTGGAGGGGATATTTTATCGGGCACGTTCCCCGTATCGTTTGTTGGTGCCGGGTGAATTTGTCTGCTTCTCTCCCGAGATTTTCGTGCGAATCAAGGACGGGGTGATTTCATCTTTCCCGATGAAAGGAACCATTGATGCCCGTGTGCCGGATGCCGAGCGGGTGATTCTTGAAGATTACAAGGAGCGTGCCGAGCATTATACCATCGTGGATTTAATCCGTAATGATTTGAATCGGGTTGCCGAGCGGGTGCGGGTTCCTCGTTTTCGTTATATCGATCGTTTGGGTACAAGTAACGGGGAAATACTTCAAGTGAGTTCCGAAGTGGCGGGAGATCTGACTGGAGATTGTTTCTCCCGTTTAGGAGATATCGTGTTCGGGCTATTGCCTGCCGGTTCCATTTCCGGGGCACCGAAACCCTCGACTCTGAATATTATCGCCCGCGCGGAAAAGGAACCCAGAGGTTATTACACGGGTGTATTCGGTTATTTTGACGGCGAAGGATTCGATTCGGCGGTAATGATCCGGTTTATCGAGCAACGGGACGGAAAGTTCTATTTCCGTAGTGGCGGGGGAATCACGATCAATAGTGACCGGGAAGCGGAATATAAAGAAGTGTTGGAAAAGGTGTATCTGCCGTTTTGTGATAATTAAATATATATGGTATGAAAAGTAGTTTCGTGGAAACAATCAGGGTGAATAACGGGCAATTTTGCCATTTGGCTTATCACGAATGTAGGGCTAGGGCTACTTCCCTTGCTGTGTTCGGTTGTCCCTTGGAATGGGATGTTGCCGGAATGACTGTACCTGATGAGGCACGCCAAGGGGTGGTGAAGTGTCGTGTCGTGTACGATACGGTAATAAGGGACGTGACTTTCTCTCCCTATACTTTTCGGCGTATCGGTTCTTTACGGTTGATTGAAGATAACGCGATAGACTACCGTTTCAAATCAACCGATCGTGTCGCGCTTGAACATGTATTTGCGCAACGGGACGGGTGTGACGATGTACTTGTCGTGCGGCAAGGGATGATTACCGACACTTCTTTCTCTAATATCGTGCTGGAAGATGCCACGGGGTTGTACACGCCCGATACGTTTTTACTCAACGGTACCCGGCGTCAGCGATTACTTGACGAGGGTGTCGTGCGGGAGCGTGCTGTTCCGGTGAGTGAACTTTGTCGTTATGACCGATTATACTTGATTAATGCCATGCTCGGACTTGAAGACAACATATCACTTCCGTTGAGTGCGGTGAGATTCTGATATTATTCTGCCGTTGTCCGGTAATACACTCGTTTGCTGGTTTTGAATATCAATTCCATTTTATCGTAATTGACGAAGGCCTCGCTACGGAAATTCGTGAGCGGGTTGCTGGCAAACTGGATGTAATCTTCTTTTAATAAATACCATGTCCCGTTGGCTTCTCTCGTGGTATTGGCTGCAATATCGAGAATGCTGAATCTATAAGTATAGTCGGGATAAAGCGTGAACGTGAATCTCTCGGACGGTTTGATATTATTGGGAATATAGGTGATATAACTTCCGGTTAAAAGACGTGATGCCTGACATTTTGTTTCCGGGTTAAGACTGATGGCACGCGTGATAACGAGTTTCTGTCCGGGAATTTGTTCTACCTCGTCGTTGGGGGTAATATAACCATAAAATTGAGCGTATACCGGAGTCCCCTCGGGTAGATGTAATGCCTTGTATTCTTTCTCAACCTTATAGGCCACCTCACCGAAGGTGATCGAAAGTGATTTCCCCGTGGCACAATCTTTTAGTGTTGCTTTTTTGCCTGCAAGCACGTATTCTCCGGCAAAATAGTAATCGGCAGCGGAGGTCGGCATGGCACTTAACACGGTATCCACGGATGTTGCAGGTTGCCGTGCTTCTTTTGTTTTTGCTTTATTTTTGCATCCGCAAAGGACGATGATGATAGATACGAATAATAACGCGTGTGTTTTCATTGCTTTTTTATTTTAGAAGTAAAACGGGGAAAAAGCTTGAAAGGTTCACGTATTTAGAATTTAGATAGGGTATTTAGACCAATTTCATTTTTTCCAATAATATTGAAGCATTCATATTTTGACTGATACCGGGTTTCAACTTGTAGTCGTACACGATGTCATCATCGGTATGAGTGATCTCGAAACAACGATTGAAATAGTGCTCCGGTTGAGTATCCGCGAGCGCACCGAGTTCCAGATCATGCGTGGCAACGAGTCCGGCAATGGGAAGTGTCAGCAGTTTTTGCAGGAAACGACGGGAACCGTTGAGTTTGTCGCGGGAGTTCGTTCCTTTCAGTATCTCGTCGAGAATGATAAATGTTTTTTCTTCCCGCTCTGCCATGGTAACCAGCTTTTGCAGGCGAAGCAGTTCGGCATGAAAATAAGAGGTGCCCTTGGCAAGATCATCAACCGTGCGCATGCTGGTAAATATCGCCATCGGTTGAAACTCGAACGAGGAGGCACGTACCACCGCACCACAGCAAGCCAGCACTAGATTAACCCCGACAGCACGCAGGAATGTACTTTTACCTGCCATATTAGCCCCCGTGATGATATAGAACTCGTGAAGACGGTCAATCCCGAAATCATTTGTCACGCAACCTTCGGCGGATAGCAGGGGATGCCCGATAGCCGCACCTCGCAGGATCACGTCCGTGTTCAGCGCGGGAGTGACAAAATCCGGGTGGTTGTACTTGTAATTGGCGAGGCTGACAAGAGCGTCAAGTTCTCCCGTGGCGTTTACCCATGCCGGGATGGCTTCGGCGTATTCCCGTTTCCATGCCACGAGCCGTTTAAGTAAATGCAATTCCCGTAATAGTAGCCCGTTCAGTAATATGGCGACCAACACGTTAGTACGCTGGTCAAAACCTTCTTGAATCTTGCGCAGGGAACGGAGTGCCGTGTCCGCGTTCGAGGAGGTGGAGAACAATTGCTCTCGAACGGATAGCAGTTGGCTGCTATGGCACGGGAAGTCGGCAAAATGATGGATTAACTCGTGCAAGTTGCTGAACGAACGTGTAAACTCATCCAACCGCAGGTGCGCCCGAAGCGTGCGACTCGCCGGGACATAGCAAAGAATGAGCGAGAGGCAGGAAAGCGTGAACGGGAGATTCCAAGCTATCACGGAAAAGATATTCAATATCCATGCGGAAATGGTGATTACCGGGAGAATATACAGAAACGGCGTGCTCCAACGGGGCAATGATTCCCGCTCTTGTTGCCATTTTTCGATTTGTTGTATGGCGAGAGGGGATACCCGTTGACTGTTTCCCGTGGCACGGAATGCGTGACACCAGTCCGGGTTGCCGCTTAACTCGCTTGCCGCTTGTTGCCGTGCGGTGATTTCTTTTTCTGACTTCAAGGGATTGAGCAACCACTGGCGCATCTTTTCTCTTCCGTGAGGAGTCACCGTCCGATTGACCGCTTGAAAAAGCGAGCTGTCACCGAAAAGATCGAGATCATGTGCGTAAGGATGCGTCTGATCTTTATATTCGTTTCCCGCGGGAAGGTGTTGCAGATTTCCCGCCAGATATTCCAACTCCACTTCCGAACATTTTTTCAATTCACTCAAGAACGCGATCTTCTTCAATAATTTGGTTTCCAAAATGTTTATAACTATAAACAAGGCAATCGCTACAAAGAAAGCGCAAAGGTAAACGACAGCACTCGTGTTCGCGAACGTGTATATAAAAAAGACGGCCGAGAGGAATAGGATGATTTTTACTAGCGTGATCCCGTTCCGTTTCTGTTTGTGATTCTTCAACAGTGCGGTTACTTCTTCCAATTTGCCGTGATAGTATTGTTCAGGTTGTTGCATGACTCGTGTGCTGTTTTTCGCGAATATACGGCTAAACATGGAATTTTCATTGTTTTTTATGGTGAATCTATAGAGAACCCACTGTAAACCTACCCAAGTAATACCGTAATCCTACCTCATCTTCAGTTATGCTCCGTTTATCCTCTGAACTTCCTGTTATCTCCAATATAGAAATGCTGGAGTTAAAGCAGAGTAGCATCGGCACTATGTACTTATTACCCTAGGTCTTGGGTAGGTTTACAGTGGGTTCTCTATAGGAGTTTGTAGAGTAAAGAAGTGTATTTGGAGTATGTTAAATTTCAATTTTTCACAAGAATAGCGGTTAAGTATCTTTTGTATTTGATTACTCTATGTTTATGTCTGAATTCTAGTTTCTGGTTGACAAATTGGTTGACAAAACGGTCAAAAACACCTAAAAATAACCAAAAAGAAAAAGAGAGTCACTTTTGTAACTCTCTCTGATTCAGTGGTGCCACCAGGAATCGAACCGGGGACACAAGGATTTTCAGTCCTTTGCTCTACCAACTGAGCTATGGCACCATTTTGGAATTGCGAGTGCAAATATAGAGGTTTTATTTGAACTTGCAAGGCGTGGGATGCAAAAAGTGGAAAAATATTATTTCTGTACTTGTCGCAAACGGATGCAGAGGTATATCATCCACACGAAAATGACCATGGAGGCGTAAGGTACTGCCGGAATGAAAAGGAACCAGAGCAGGAAGCCGATGATTAGGACGTAGAGATATACGAAGATGTATTTGTTGATAATCCACGGTAATTTCTCTTTGCCGATAAAAAAGGCGGCGATGAGGTTGAGTGGATTAGCCCAAAGAGCGTTGAAGTTGGGGTACATCGTGGGATGTTTGGTGAAAAAGCAAAGGAAGACGATAAGGCAACCGATGATACCCGTGATGATAAAAAACGGGATGGCAATGGCTTTCAACAAGCGTCTGCTTCTGTATTTTTGCAGGAGCAGGATAAGTGCTAACGTGCAAACGGCAAAGACAAAAAACGGGGAAATGTACCACGGGTTATTGGGAGTCTGGTCTGGGGCTTGGTAAATCACTTTAATCGGTTCAACCAGAGGCTTGCGGTTGAAATAGGCAGAGTCCAGTCGATACATGAGGTAATCGGGCAGGAACATCTGTTCCCGGGTGGTCACGATAGAGGTTGCAGGGGAACCGAGAATGGTATGGATACCCCATTGCGTCCACTGGGAGCGGCAGAGATATTCGTCCAACATGTTCCAGAAACTCTTGGTGGAAGGTTCTGCTATCCACGTGATACTGTTGTCGGTGCTTTTCTCGACAATATCCCTCGCTCTGGTTGTACAGTTGTCGTAAAGGAAGTTATAGAGATAAGTCCGGTTTTGTGGCTGATAATTTTCCACGAGTAGATCCATGAGTCGTTGTTTCTGAATGGAGTCCAGATTCAAGATTTGCGAGTACACGCTACGTTCCTCGTAAACATAAGAGGCCATGAAGCGGTCGAAATCCGAACAGGACAATTGATAGGGGAGTAATCCTCGGGCGAACTTGAAATAGAAACCTTGCGTGTTGAAATCAAACGTGCCATAGTTGAATACGATATCCAAATTATTTGCCTTGTCAGTGACACGGATGCCCGTGTGCCCGAAAAGAGAGTAGAGTTCATTTCCCGGTGCGCACGTGAGGATACTGATCGTGGCATCTTTCGTTAGCTTGATTGCCGATGTGTTTCGGGCAAACATACATAGAAAAAGGATGAATAATATGAATATTTTTGTTTTCATGCTTCGGGTGTTAGTTGTGTTTTACATGGCGGATACTCGATATCGCAGAGGAACAGCGCGTTCCCGGGGACTGAAGTGCCCGCGTTGCAGCGGTTTTTGCTTTCGATGATTTGTTGGAATTGTTTCAAGTCGATCCGTTTCTGACCGATGTCTAGCAGGGTTCCCACGATAGCCCGTACCATGTTTCGCAGGAAACGGTCTGCTTTTATCGTGAAGACAAGTTGTTCGTCGGTTTCTTCCCATCCGGCTTGCATAATTCGGCAAATATTGGTTTTCACGTCCGTGTGGAGTTTCGAGAAACTGGTGAAGTCCTCGTAACGTGTAAGTAACTCGCATGCTTGATTCATTAACCGGATATCGGGTAACGGGTGAGGTGTGTAAGCAAACGGGTAGGTGAACGGGTTCTTTGTTTTATTGATGTAATATTTGTATGTCCGCGAGAGCGCAGAGAACCGGGCATGAGCGTCCGGAAGGACGGGATAGATCTCTTTTATGGAGATGTGTTTCCCTAGGAAACGGTTAAGCTTATCGGTCAGGGCTTTCGTGTCCGCTACGGGAGTGACGCTGTCGAAATGGGCGACAAAAAAGGATGCATGCACACCCGTGTCGGTACGTCCGGCGCCGGTTACGTTGATGTCTTGCTTTAGCAACAGGGACAAGGCTTTGTTTATCTCTTCCTGCACGGAAGGAGCGTTAGGCTGGATTTGCCAACCGTTATAACCACTTCCGTTGTAAGCTAGTTCTATAAAATACCTGTGCATATTTTTCCTTTTGAAAGTCCAAAATTAACACAATTCGGGGAGACTTGCAACCGTCGGTGTAAAGTCTTAAAATTTTAAGATGTTTATCCCGACATTATGGATTTTACGTTATATTTGTAAGTCCATAGTTTCACGGACATCGATAAACGTTGAAATGAGATGAATAGTATAGCTGAAAATTTGAAACGTATAGCCGATAGTTTGCCAGAAGGGGTAAAGCTGGTGGCTGTGTCAAAAACGAAGCCGGTAGAGGCGATAGAAGAGGCGTATAATGCCGGACAACGGGTGTTCGGGGAGAACCGGGCACAGGAGTTGGCGGAGAAGTACGAGGTGCTCCCAAAAGATATAGAATGGCATCTGATAGGACATTTACAAACCAACAAGGTGAAATACGTGGCTGGATTCGTGGCAATGATTCACGGCGTGGAAAGCTTGAAGTTGCTGGAGACGATAGACAAGGAAGCAAAAAAACACAACCGGGTGATCCCTTGTTTGTTACAATTCCATGTGGCAAAGGAGGAAACGAAGTTCGGGTTGAACATGGAAGAAGCCCGGGAGTTACTGGAAAGCGAGAGTTACGCGAACATGAAGAACGTGCGGATTGAGGGTGTGATGGGAATGGCGACTTTCACGGACGATCTGGTGCAGGTTCGGGAGGAATTTCGGCATTTAAAAAGGATATTCAATGAGTTGAAGCAACAGTATTTTGCGGATAAATCGGAATTTAAAGAGTTATCTATGGGTATGTCTGGGGATTACAAGATTGCTGTTGAAGAAGGAAGCACGATGGTGAGGGTAGGAAGTTCGATATTCGGGGCAAGGCAATACAAAGCAATTGAAAATTGAAAATGCAGAATTGAAAATGAAATGAGAGAATAACAACTTGCAACTTACCGAAGGCAAATGTAACTTGCAACTTGTAACTCGCCGAAGGCGAACAAAAATCATAAATCATAAATCTAAAATTAATTATGGCAGAATTGAAGACGAAGTACATGGGACTGGAATTACGGAGTCCGATTATTGCGGCGAGTTGCGGGTTGACTTCCGATGTTGAGAAGATGGTGGAAATGGAAGAAGCGGGCGTTGGGGCAGTCGTGTTGAAATCTATTTTCGAGGAACAGATAAACCAAGAAACGAGCGGTGTGTTTAATGCCGGGTACGGGATGAGTGATGGTTACCCGGAAGCGGAGGATTACATCAAGGCTTATATCCGTTCCAACACGATACAGAAATATGTAGAATTGGTGCGCAACGCCAAAAGTCGTTTATCGATTCCCGTTATTGCCAGCGTGAATTGTTTCAGTGGTGGTGAATGGGTTAGTTTTGCCCGTCAATTGCAGGATGCCGGGGCTGATGCTTTGGAATTGAATGTTTTTATTTTGCCTGTGAACGAGTTTACAGAGAGTGCGGAGGTGGAGAATGTATACTTTGAGATCATGAAATCGATCAAAGAACAGGTAAAGATACCCGTTGCCATCAAGATCAGTCATTATTTCACGAATTTATCGGCTTTCGTGGATAAGATGAAAGCTTACGGGGCGAATGCCACGACAATATTCAACCGTTTTTACGAACCGGATATTAATATCAATAGCTTGACAATGGGAGCGGCTTCCGTGTTCAGTACGGCGACGGAGTTGAGAACGACGTTGCGGTGGACGGGTATTCTGGCGGGTAAGGACAAGAATCTGGAGATTTCTGCTTCGACGGGAGTGCATAGCGGTGAGGCGGTCGTGAAACTGCTATTGGCGGGAGCTACCACCGTCCAATTGTGCTCCGTGCTTTACGAGAAGGGGATAAGCGTGATCGGTGAGATGAATACTTTTATCAAGACGTGGATGGAGTCCAAAGCTTTCGAGAGTATTGATGACTTCCGGGGCATGCTGTCTTACTCTTCCATCGATAATCCCGATTTATACGAGCGAGCACAGTTTATGAAATACTTTAGTAATAAATCCAATTAAATTCATGAAAAACCTATTTATCTTGTTGTTGTGTTGCGTGTGCGTGGCATGCGCGAAATATCCGGGAGTACCGGAAAAATACCATGCGTTACTGGACAAAGCTTTGGAAAAAGCGGGTGCTAATCAAACCGAGCTCGTGAAAGCTCTGAAGACTGCCGCACCCGAGATGAAAGAAGGGGTTGCTTTCCTTATTGCTTATATGCCGGAGCGTGATTTGACTTCCATGACAGGCGACGATTTGTTGTCGAACGTTCAATTGGCTTACGAGGCTCGAAATCGTTTTGCTTGGGCGAAGAGCGTGCCGGATTCAATTTTCTTGAATGACGTGTTGCCGTACGCTTCCTTGAACGAAACTCGCGAGAATTGGCGTGCCGATTTTTACAGGCGATTCGCCCCGTACGTGGAGAATTGTAAAACGTTGGACGAGGCGATTGCTGCCGTGAACAGGAATATTCGGGATGAGGTAAAGGTGGATTACAACACCGGCCGCGAAAAACCGGACCAGAGTCCGTTCGAGTCCATGCGCCAGAATATGGCTTCTTGTAGCGGGTTGTCTATTTTGTTGACGGATGCTTTCCGTTCTGTCGGGATTCCGTCGCGCATTGCCGGTACTGCCAACTGGCATGACAATCGCGGAAACCATAACTGGTGTGAGGTGTGGTTGGACGGGAAATGGTACTTCACGGAGTATTATCCCAACAAGTTGGATCGTTCATGGTTCCTTGCCGATGCCGGGAAAGCGGACCCGAATGACCGTATGCACGCTATCTGGGCTTCCTCTTTCAAACCGACCGGGGAGAGTTTCCCGCTCGTGTGGGATTTCAACATCAAGTATGTACCCGCGTTAAACGTGACTCAACGCTACCTTGATATTTACAAGCAAGTGTATAACGAGCAACTGGAAGGCGGAAATTACGTGAAGATGAAAGTGATGATGTACAAAGACAAGCGTAATACGCGCAAGTCGGACGACCGGGTTGCAGCCAACGTGGACATTTTCTGCGGTAAAGACCAGATCGGTGGCGGACGTACAGCCGGCCCCAGACAGGATATGAATGACGTGTTGGAGTTTGTCGTGGAAAAGAATAAAGAATACACCTTGTATTATTTCGATAAAGACGGGAAGTGGGTCGGAGAGAACGTGAAAGTGAAAGAAAAACCGGTAGAGGTGAAACTGCATCTGTAAAGAATGAAATATTCTAAATAGAAAATCCCGGAAGCGTAAACTTCCGGGATTTTTCTTGAATTATTATTTGTGTTACAATAATTGCCTTTTTTAATAAAATATCCCTATATTTGAGCGATAGGTGGTAAAGCTTTGTGCGTCGATGTTTTATTAAAATTCAAGCTATGAATCTACATGACATTTTACATGTTGCCTTGTACGAGGCGAAGCAACAGCGTAGGCAATGGGAATTTCGTTTATTTGTTTTTATTGCGGTGATTGGTATAACGTTGTACCAGTTCTTTTTGCAAGGGCAGGGCTACTGCTCGAACTGGAAGATGGTGGCTTTGCCTTGTTCCGTACCGCTGGTGAATGCTTACTTGTATAGTGTTGTGCAATCGCTGTTCGTGATTCTGATGGTTACCGATTTTCCTCGCCGGGAAAAGTTGGGCGGGGCGCTTGACCCTATTCATGCCCGCCCGATGGAGAACGGGGAATACACGTGGGGAAGGGTGTTGGGTAATATGATACTTTTCGGTGCGGTGAACCTGCTCGTGATGTTGTGCTGCGTCTTTTTCGTGAACTTGAATAGTATGGCGCCTCTCGGTATCCAATATTATATATTCTATTTCGTCACCTTGAACATCCCGTCGCTGGTCTTCGTGATGGGGTTGAGCTTGTGGTTATCACGGGTGTTCAGGTGGCGTTACCTGACTATGGTGCTTTTGTTCTTGTGGTGTGTGGTATCTGTTATCTGGTTGCCTTATCGGTTGCACGGGATACTGGATTTCTTGGGTACAGGAGTACCTAACTTGTTCTCGGGCGTGACGGGACACGTGGGATTGTGGTATTACCTGTTGCATCGGCTGGGTTTCCTATTGCTGGGACTGGGACTTTTGGCTTATAGCGTGCGGGGCGTGGAACGCCTGCCAAGTACCGTGAAGCAAGTGAGGCGTTACTCGCTCGGGGGCGTGACGCTTGTCGTGTCGGGGCTTCTTTGCGGGGTGGTGATGGCGGTAAGTTATATACCTGCCCGGAATGCCCGTGAAAGTTACCGGGAGAGTTTCCGGAAACATTGGCTCGGCATGCCTTGTCATGTCAGCAGCCACGATATTACGCTGAGGCAGGAAGGTGAGAATCTTGATGTGCGTAGTGATCTGGTGGTATGCAACCTGAATGGCAAGGAGGTGAAACAGCCGCTTCTCTTCCTGAACCCGGGATTGCGTGTGACTGCGTTGGAGGAAAACGGGCGGGCGTTGCCTTTCACTCGGGACGGGCAGGTACTTGTTATCGATCGTTCCTTGGCAAGTGGCGATACCTTGCGTTTGCGGGTGTCATATTCCGGTAGGATCGATGAACGATTTACCGATTTGCATATACCGGATGATAGTTACGAGGATAGTTTCCGGTTTGACAATTTCTTTCCCACGGGACGGCGGAGCGCTTTCGTATCGGATGATTATCTTCTGGTGACCTCCGCTTGCGGGTGGTATCCGACGGCATTGCCTCCCGTGAACCCGGTATACCCGGTATGCAGCGGCAAGGATATGACCCGTTTTCGCTTGACCGTGGCTCATCCCCGGCAGCGGGAGTTGTTTTCCCAGGGGATCGCTTCCACCGGGGCGGATTCTTCTTATTTCCGTCCTTCCCACGTCCTGTCCGGGATTTCGCTTTGCGGGGGACAATTTGAAACGGTGGAATTGGATATTGACAGTATGAAATTTGTCGTGTCGTCTTTCGGGATTCCGGCTCCCTTGTCGGAGCATTTCGAGGCTCTCGACTTGAATGGAATCAAAGGGTACTTTGAGTACTTTTTTAAACCCGTGATGAAATTCGTCGATTTGAGTTGGTACGAGAAGGAGCAACCTTGTTATCGCTTGATAGAAACCCCACTTCCTTTTCGAACCGAGTTTAACGAGGGGCGATTGATTAGCGGGCAAATGGAGCCGGGTGTGGTATTTTTGCCGGAAAAGGAATTCGATATGAAACTTATGACGGTGTTGAATATGCCCATCGAGGAACCGGAACCGGATCTGGCATTTCTCGGTGAAGGTGTGGCGCTTCCTGAGCGAACGCCTTGGGCGGCTGGACACATGAGTATGTTATTCGGTAGTGTGGATAATCTATTTGACAATCATGAATGTAGCCATCCGATACTGCAGTTGGGTTTTGATCGGGAACGAACCGGGTTCAATCTTTGGAATATACATACGTTGTTCGCATCCCCTCGTTTGTCTGTTTATTCCGAGAAATATCCTTATGTTGGCGTGTTGATCGACAAGTTATATTCCGAGCGCAAATTTATACTCGGGCACGTGGGGATGTACGTTCCGCCGGAAGATGCCCGAAAAATCAATGCGTACGCACGGGAGCACAGTCTGGAAGAAGCCTTCCTCGAGCGGGGATTTCCGCGGGTATTGCTGGCTGGGATGATGCTGTCGAACGTTCGGGATCTCGTGAATTATCTCGGGTTGGAGGTTTCCGTGGATTCCCTTTTCAGAGCTTTGGATGACATTTATCATACCCGTTCCGGGGTGATTCATTTTGACGAATTATCGCGGGTATTGGGCGAGCGGGTTGGAGGTGATCTGGAACGGGTGTTCGAGAAATGGATCGGGGTTCGGCATGACCAATATTTTAAAGTAGCCGATATGAACAGTTATTTTTACCCGGATGATAAAGTGTATGGGCCGGGATGGATAGAGATTGAGGCGAAGGTCATGAATTGCGGAAAAGAAGGAGGCTTCGTGTACATGGATATGAGCGAGAAAGGGGAGAAAAAATATTATAGTTGTTACGTGGAGCCGGGAAAGGCGAAGGCTTTTTATATGGCACGGCGGGTGGAAAGGGCGTATGATTTGTACGGGAATTTCAACTCGGGAATGTCAATCAATCGACCTGTCGACTTCGAGTTCGTGCACGGGGAAAGAAGTAAACCCGCGGGGTTGGCGGAAACCCCGGGAAGATGGGTAGATACGGATATTGCGGCATTCCTGCCTGACCCGAATGTGACCGTGGTGGACGACACGGACGAGGGGTTCTCGTTTGACGACCGGGCTAACCAGACGATCTTGCAAAAATGGTTCGGGGTTAGCCGGGAAGAAGTTTTCGGTCTTGTCGGGCGGCAAGAACTGCGCTATTGGACTCCCGTGATCAGGAACAATTACGAGGGGGATTCCCTTCGGCGGGCGTATTTCAAGAGCTTCGGCAAGGGCGATTGTTCTGCAACGTGGACTGCCCGCTTGAAAGAAAAAGGGAAATACCGGGTGATGGTTAAGACCAACTTGGAAAAAATAAGTTATGGAGAAATGGGCTTGGATTACTCCGATTTCACTTTAGCTTACACGATAAAACACGGGGATCAAGAGGAAAAGATCGACTTTAACATGGGTGAAGGGGTAGAAAACAGAACGATTGACGACTGGATGGTTCTCGGGGAATTCGATTTTCCGGCGGGGGAGGTCAGCGTGATTCTTTCGGATAAAGACGATCGGGGACGAAAAGATATCGTGATTATGGCGGATGCCGTGAAGTGGGTGAGAATGTAGGAAGTTTGTAAAGTACATGAAGTCTATAAGGTCAATAGACCTGCGGTGCTTTGTCCACGGCTGCTCGGGTTGCCGTTAAACTCTGTCCAAAGGACACCCGTGTTTTATGGACTAATAAAAGGGACGAAAGTCCCTTTTATTAATTTTTCGGTGTCGTGGATATTACTTCCAGACTATTGGCGTTTATCGTGACATAAACTTCTTTGTTGCCTTGTTCTACCTCGAAGATGTAGACATTCGTTCCGTCGGCTCTTTCTTCATAATCGATGTCGTCGATGCGATAATTGGCGTATGCCGAGGTTTTCAGAACGTTCATCACGTTGGTGGGGACTTCACTTTGGCGAACTTCCCATGTCGTGACCACCCACTCGTTCTTGTGGTTGAATACCACGTCTTTTTTGAGACGGTTGTCGATGATTTCTATTTTCAACAGTCCTTTTTCCTGATCAATTTCCACGATGTTTGCTTGCGGGTATTTTTGTTTGATGAATTGCAGGACGGTTTGGGGCATCGTTTCCGGGAAATAGCCTTTGTTTTCTTTGTCCATTACCGTTTTCACGAGAGTACCGTTTTCAAGGTAATGCAGGTCTACTTCCTGTTCGCCGAGTTCCACCTCGATGATGTAAAGGGTTTCCATACCGTCTCTCTCGAGTTTATCCACGTCTTCCACTTTCCATTTGGCATATTCCCCGGTTTCAAAACTGTTACGGATAACGGCGGGCAGAGAGCGGAAGGATACGTCGCTTTCCGTCATCACCCATTTGCCGTTGTTGTCGAACCAAGCTTCTGCTTCCGTGAATCCGATGCGGAATTCGGCGACTTGATACGTGTTCTTCACTTCCCATTCCACTTGTTTGGCTTTCGGGTACTTGGCCTTAAACGCGTTCACGATGTTCTTGGCGGGGACGTAGCCGTCGCTTTTGCAACTGCTGAAAGCGAACATGGAGGAGAGCATGATTATTGCAGCGATAAATGTTGTTTTCATAATTTCATGTTAGTTTTTGTTTTACAATATAGCTTTTCACTCCTTTTACGTGTGATTACTTCACGATGTTTCCTTCCATGTCCACGGTTACGTAAATATCTCGGTCATTTTCTTTCTCCAATTCGAATACATACACATCGCCATTAGGTCTTTCCTCGTATTCGATGTCGTCGATTTTGTAGCCTTTATGATTTTGACTAATAGCGTTATTAATAGTGGTCATCACTTCTGTTGGAACTTCCGACTGTCTTACGTCCCATGAGGTGTACAACCATTCGTTTTGGGCGTTGAAGTGTACTTCTTTGGACTTACCCTCGTGGCGGATATCAATCTCTGTGATACCTTTCTCAACGTCTATATCCAATATCACGGCTCCCGGATAGCGGTTGTCGATATCTGTCTTTAACGCTTCGGGGACAGTTGTCGGGCGGTGTTCGTCATTGTTGTCCGTGTCTTCCACGGCCTTGAGGAGCGTGCCGTCTGCCGCGTAGTGCAGGTCAAATTCCTGTTTCCCTTGTTCTACCTCGATCACGTACACGGGTTCCATCTCCACTCGTTCGAGCATATCCACGTCGTCAATTTTCCAATCCTTGTACTCGCTTGCTTGAAATGCTGACTGTACTTCTGCCGGGAGATCGGTGTAGCGGATGTCGCTTTCGGTCATTACCCATTCTCCTTGCGCGTTGATCCAAGCCTCTCTTTCGATACCCTCGAGATAGAAGTCTGCCACGTAATGGTCATATTTCTTTTCCCACTCCACGCGTTGGGCGTTCGGGTACTTGGTGATAAATGCTTCCTGTATCTTCCCGTCCGGGGTGTAGTTGTCGTCGTTATCATCACAGCTCGTGAAAGCGAAACCTGATAATAAAAGTGCGGTAAAAAGAAAATTCTTTGTTCTCATAGCTTTTTATTTTTAATGTTCATGTATTAATTCAATTTCTGAGAACAAAGTAAAGGGGCAATTTGGGAAAGATTTGGGAAAAAAGAGAGGAATTGAAAAATTTTAGATTTTTACCGTGAAATGATGCATCCCGTCGTACGAGTAGGTGATACGGATGCCATAAAGATTTGCGATGCTTTGCACGATGGCAAGTCCCAGCCCTGTGGAGTCCGGTTTCTTGTTGTCGGCTTGATAGAAGCGGGTGAAAAGGCGGGAATTATCCAAAGGTTTTCCTTCGCCACTGTTGGAAATGGTGATTTGATAAGGAAGTATGCTGACCATAATTTCGCCGTTTACCGGAGTGTGTATCATGGCATTTTTGAGCAGGTTTGTCACGAGGGTATTGGCTAAAGATTCGTTTGCGCGAATCTTGCAGATGCCCGTTTCCTCGAGGTGTACCCGGAGTTTCTTGTGTTCGTATATTTCTTGAAAATCCTCGATAAGTTCTCGAATGATCGGGTTGAGTTCTACCTCTTTCTCGTTGTGGAATTGCCCGTTTTCAATGCGGGAAAGGAACAACAGGGATTTGTTGAGTTTAATGATGCGTTCCACGTTGCGGTGAATATCGGCAATTTCTTGCAATTGTTCCTCGGTACAGTCCGGTCTTTCGGCGAAGAGTTCGAGTTTGTTGCGGCATATTGCCAACGGGGTTTGCAACTCGTGGGAGGCGTTCCCGATGAATTGCTTCTGTTGGGAATACATTTCTTCGCTCCGTAGAGTCATTTTGCGTATCGTGTCGTTTAACTGGTTGAATTCTTTGATTTTCGTGGGATTGTCCAACGGGGGATTCTTTTCCCCGAGAGTAAATGTATTGAGCCAGCGAAGCAGCTTGTAGAAAGGCGACAGGCTCCGGCGAAACACGAGCTCGGATACGAGTATAATACACACGAGAAGGGTGAAATAGAGAATGATAATCCATTGCAGGATGGCCTCGATCATATCGTCCTGTTCCAGCGTGGAGATCATGACAGTCAACTCGTAGAATCTCTTGTCCTGTCCCCGGAATGCGGTTTTTAGTACCCGCACGGGGTCGAATTCCAGTTCTGTCTCGTAGAAGCGGGTGGAGTCGAAATAGCGTTCCCGGTAATGGATGGCTTCTTCCTCGGGTATTTCCTTGAGCATGTATTGGCTCATCAGATCGTTATGATTGTCAATGGCGGATGTATCCGTGAGTACCTGACGGATGATAAGGTTTTTATAGTTTTCAAGACTATCGTCCGTTTCATCAAGAATCTCATCGAGTATGTTAAAATAGAAAAGACAAGCCCATGCAGTGAGGATGATGATCAACACGACAGAGAGTTTGCTTATGGTATAGTGGATGAGTTTCATGCTTCCGGGGTGGTTATCAGTTTATAGCCGAAGCCGTAAACGGCTTTGATTTCCGGAATAGCTTCGGCTTGTTTCATTTTCTTGCGTAGATTTTTTACTTGGGAGTAAATAAAATCCAGACTGTCTGCCTGATCGATGTTGTCGCCCCAAACGGATTCCGCGAGAGTGGTTTTATTGATCAGGCGGTCGGGATTAGCGACAAAATAATACAAAAGGTCAAATTCTTTACGGTTCAATTTCAGTTCATTACCATCAATAAAGACGGTGTGATTGTCGGGGTAGACAATTAGATTGCCGATCTCTATTTTGATATCCCCGTCGTTTTGTTTTCTCCGGATGACGGACTTTACCCTGGCGTGGAGTTCCGCCAGATGGAAAGGTTTTGCCAGATAATCGTCCGCGCCGAGGTCTAGCCCTGTCACCTTATCTTCAATGGAGTCTTTCGCGGAAACAATGATAACGCTTTCGCGTTTGCGTAGTTTTTTCAGTTCCTCGAGGATCGACAGTCCGTTGCCACCGGGAAGCATGATGTCCAGCAGGATGCAATCATAGTCGTAATCATTGATTTTCTGCAATGCCGTGGCGTAGTCCGTGGCGGTTTCCACGATAAAACGTTCTTTTTCGAGTGATTGTGTCATCACTTCCCGTAATCCTTTTTCATCTTCGACAATCAGTATCTTCATGGCTTTCCGGTTTTAGTCTACACAAAAATAGAAAAATATTCTGGAAAGAATTAGGAATAAAGCGGTAGAACAAACGCATTTTCACGCGTTTACTCTGTGTGATGGCTTTGTCGTGTGGTTATTTATCTATTATTTGTTATATTTGTGCATGATTGTTAAAATATAGTATATGAAAAATGTATTGTGGTTTGTTTTGATATTTGCCCTGTTCGGGTGTACGGGGAAGAGAGGGAAGTTCGAGGGCGTCTTCGAGGGGGAGCCTCGTGTGAATCCGCCTTACGTGGTGGGGAATTATCCCGGTACGGAGTTTATTTTCGCTATTCCGACTTCGGGTGAGCGTCCCATGACTTGGACGGCGGAAGGGTTACCGGGGGGATTGACCTTGAATGGCGAGACTGGAATTATACGGGGTATCGTGGAGAATGCCGGGGAGTATAAGGTGAAGATTACGGCTACTAATAAGCTGGGAAGCAGGGTGATCGAGTTGAAAATACAGATTGGCAAGGAGTTGGCGCTGACGCCGGTGATGGGGTGGAATAGTTGGAATACTTTCGGACAAGATTTGACGGAAGCCTTGGTTATCGAAACGGCAGAGGCGATGATCGCGAACGGAATGCGTGATTTGGGATATAATTACATTAATATTGACGATTTGTGGCAGTTGAAAGAGAGAGGGGCGGACGGGCATATTGTCATTGACTCGACGAAGTTTCCAAGAGGAATAAAATATGTTGCCGATTACCTGCACGAGAGAGGATTCCGTTTAGGTATCTATTCGGACGCCTCGAAATATACTTGCGCGGGCGTGTGCGGAAGTTACGGCTTCGAGGAAATAGATGCCCGTGATTTCGCCGAGTGGGGAGTGGACTTGTTGAAATACGATTATTGTGGTGCTCCGGCATCACGGGATACGGCGATTGCACGTTACCGGAAGATGGGGGAGGCTCTGCGGGCTACCGATCGTTCGATTATTTACAGTGTTTGCGAGTGGGGACGTCGTGAGCCGTGGGAGTGGGCGAGAGAAGTCGGCGGGCATTATTGGCGTACAACGGAGGATATTCGTGACGCTTGGGATTTGAGAGAATCGGGAACAGGATTATACGGCATACTGGATATTATTGACAAGAACGCTAAATTGGCCGATTACGCTTTCCCGGGGGCATGGAATGACCCAGATATGTTGGTTGTCGGAATTTGCGGGAAGAGTTCGAGTATTAACTCCGGCGACGTGCAATATGGTTGTAATTTAAAAGAGTATCGTACACACATGAGTATGTGGTGTATGATGGCCGCTCCCCTGTTATGCGGGAACGATGTTCGGAATATGCCCGACTCTGTTTTAAGAATATTGACAAATCCGGAGATTATCGCGATTAATCAAGATGTGCTAGGACTGCAAGGGAGAATGATGAAGAAAGAGGGAAATTGCGAGATATGGATGAAACCGCTGGATGGCGGGCGTGTCGCTTTAGCCGTGATGAATCGGGGGGATGAACCGGAAGAGGTCGTGGTACCATTGGATTTATTGGGATTCGGGAAAGCGTTCGTGCGAGATGTCTGGTTACATCAGAACGTGGGAGAATTTGAGCAATTGAAACTCAATTTAGAACCGCACGTGACAGCCGTATTTAAGCTGGAATAGAAATAAAGGGACTGTCTAACAATAAAATGTTGGCAGTCCTCTTTTTTTCTTTTCCTATA
>NZ_JAKNJD010000024.1:0-28038 GCF_022132345.1 Butyricimonas sp. DFI.6.44
TAGGAAAAGAAAAAAAGAGGACTGCCAACATTTTATTGTTAGACAGTCCCTTTTTCTTTATTCTTCCACGTATATTTCCAGCACCCGGCTTACTTCATCCGGGTATAGCGTGACATTTTTGAAACAGGCGGGTACAAGTACGGTTTCGCCTTTATTTACCATGACCGGCTCGCATTCTCCCGTGGAGATTGTGAACTTTCCTTGAATACACATGTAAATCACGAACGAATCAAGGTGCACGTATTCTTTCTCTATATCCCTATCGAAGACAAGTAGATTTGTCGTGAAGTAGGGACATTTCACCAGTTGCACGGATTTATTGTCGTGTGGCGTGTAATCTACCTTGTGTTTCGGGTAATAGTGGTAGTCGATCACGTCGGTTGCCAGATCTGTATGCAATTCCCTTGTATGTCCCTCAGCATCTTTCCGGTTGTAGTCATATATCCGGTAAGTGATATCGGAAGTTTGCTGGATCTCGGCGATATAACATCCTTTCCCGATGGCGTGGACAAGTCCGGCAGGGATAAAGAAGCTGTCTCCCTTTTTCACTTTTTCCGTATTCAATATATCCATGAGCCTGTTCGAGTGCAGGGCTTGCAGGTATTCGGCCTTGTCGGTTGCCTTGTTGAATCCCATGATCAACGAGGCGTCTTTCTCTACATCTGCGACATACCACATTTCAGTCTTCCCGTAAGCGTTGTGGCGTTCCTTGGCGGTTTCATCGTCGGGATGTACTTGAATCGAGAGATCGTCATTCGCGTCAATGTATTTGATCAATAACGGGAATTCTACGCCGAACTTCTCGTACACCCGGTCGCCGACCAGATCACCCATGTAGACTTCAATCAATTCCTGCAAATCATTGTCGGCCAGAATCCCGTTGGAAACAACGGATATGTTATCTTCCACGGCGGAAATCTCCCAACTTTCACCAATAGATTCCTCGTGTTGTTCACTCTTGTAACTTAATCTTTCCCCTCCCCATATCTTTTTTTTGAGAATCGGATGGAATTTTAACGGGTATAGCATGATTTATTTCTTTATTAGGCATAATTATTGTACAGAAAACAAAGATAGGAATTTTGTAGTTGGGGTTTATGATTTATGAATTAATTTTGTGGCAAGAATTGCGAGAATAAAATAAAAACGGATAAGAATGAAGAAATTAGGTATGTTAAGCGTCATCGTGGCAGGTATATTCCTTGGGGGGTGTAGTGATGACGATAAAGAGTTCCAATTGGATACAAACCGGATGACGGGAGTGGATTGGTATTATAACGGGGGAGCGAGCAATAATAGGCTTTCATTCACGGATGAAAGTGTATTGGATATAAATCGTTTTGATAAAAATGGTGAAATAAGGGGAATTGATATGCGGGTGCAAGTTGATACGGTGGCCGGAGTTTGGAAAGATGAGGGACTGAACACGCTTGCCGTGGAATGGAAAGATGGAATCATGGATAAATGGACCGTGACTAAATGCAATTCCAGTAATTTTGTCGTGAAAAATACGTGGGGAGAAAGAAAATATGTAGTCAAACCATCTTATCTTCAAGATTTAACGGGAGATGCTTTTTGGGAGAATTATTTTGACGGGGATGAATTTAAAACACGTTTAGGTTTTCGGGTGACGGGGAATAAAAGCTTGCGTGCGGGGTACGTGTATGCTTTGTTGTCTGATACCAAGGCCGGGCAGGTAGAATTGAAGGATAAAAATCAGAATAATATCTGGCAAGGTAATATTGAAACGCCCGTGGAGGAACGGAGAGTGCGTTTCTCTTGTCGTGTCGGTAGTGATAATTACGTGAAGTTTGACGAGCGAATCTCGGGTATGAATTTTGAGCCGTTAAGGCGTACGGATATTGATTTCAGTTGCAATATCGTGAGTGTATCCAATAAAAGTTGGAAATGTGCATGGAAAAAGATTAATGGTGAAAATGTTTGTTACAAAATAGAAGTGTACAACGAAGAGAAAGAAGGGGATGTTTATTTCGAGAGCTATTTGTTTACTTATGATGGTGAATATTCTTTTGACGGTAGTTCAACAAGTAAAGTTCCGAATAGACTGAAAGATATAGATACGCGTAAACACTATCAAGTGCGTTTGACGGCTTTCATGTTGGAACCCGGAGTCACGTATAATAGTATGACGGCTGAAAATAGGGTGCAGGCAACCGTGTCCGTTACTTGTGCTTTGAGCGTGCGATAAGGTTGCTTTCAAGATTAGAAAAGGCTTTGGCGTTGCAACAAGAGTGTAACGCCAATTTTTTTGCACTTGACGTGTCGATTGCTATTCCGGTGTTATGTAAGTGTTATTCGGGAGTTGTAGCCTATTCTCTTCCTGTTTTTAGTTGATTCTCTTATGGAAACAGAAGAAAATCCCGTATGGCTTGTGCCAGTTTCTCCGGTTGTTCGCTATGAATCCAATGCCCGCATTGCGGGATTTCTTTCAGCCGGGCAGCCGGGAATTGTGCTTGCAGGCAATTGATGCTAGTGATTAGGTTCGACTGCTCACCTTTGATAAATAGAATCTCTTTGTCGTAAGTGTCGTGAGTGAGTTTTCCCGGGCAACCGCTGATTTCGTCAAAATGTTGGCTGAGTACTCGGTGGTTGATTTTCCATTCAAAACCGGAAGCAGTTTTCTTGATATTTTTCAGGAATAACTGTTGGGAACGTTCCGTTTTGAAATGTTGTTGGATGGCTTTTCTTACTTCTTCCCGGGTGGTAAAACGGGTAAAATCGAAATTTGCCATGAAATCAATGATCTTGTAGTGACTACCTCCATCCTGTTGCGAGTAGGATACAGGGGCTATATCCACGACAATAGCTTTGTTCACGATGTCCGGTCTTTTGAGTAATAATGCCATCACGATCTTGCCTCCCATGGAATGCCCCACGATATGTGGAGGTACGGGAAGGCGTAAATCTTCGATCAGTTCGATGATGTCGTCGCTCATGACCTCGTAATTCATTTCGTCGGCATGAGGAGATTGCCCGTGATTCCGAATATCCGGCAAGATGACTTGAAATCGGTCTTCTAATGAATGGGCTACGGGAAGCCAATTCTCGGATGCTCCCCATAAGCCGTGGAGTATAATTAATGGGGTCCCCTCTCCTTGTTTTCTAAAATATAACTTCATACTAATTTGGTGTACTTCAAGATACAAATTTACGAAGAGGTTGCAAATAATGCTAGTTTTTCTTTTTTTCTTTGTAAAAGTCCTCAAGGTCGTTAAGGCTCTTGTGAATATTCCGGATATTTTTGGATGTATAGGAAGACACGGAAAAACCAAAAATGATTCCAGTTGCAATAATTATTACAATCAACGATAGAAGTAGAGGTGTCAGTGTGTTGAAATAATAATAAAGCCAGATACTGGATAATATGAAAGCAAGTGGAATGGCAGAAATTGTTTCTCCCTGTATCCATTTTTTGTACTGGATAATGATTTTGGATAATTCATATATATTTTGGTTTTCAATATCAAATTGCTTTAATAGGGATACTTTTATAATTTGCCAAATGCTTGTGAGCAGTAAAAAGGTGTTCAGAGTTATGAACCATATGACAGGAGTATAAGAATATGCAACTGCATAAATAAGACAATTGATAGGGATTAAGGATATGGCTAGGAGCAATCCTTTCATTTCCGTTTTATATATCTTATTGAAAGTTGTATTCGTGCGTTCTACAAGCATCTGTTGTATGAGTTTTTGATTCAGTACCTCGGTTGCTTCTAGACGTTTGTTTAATAATTGCCAATGTTGTTTTAAGTCTTCGAGTTCCATGGCATGTGCTTTTAGTGATTAGACATTTTTTTCATTTTTTCTTTTACCCGACTTAGTTTGGTGGCAACATTGGTTAATGACATTCCCATAATGTCTGCGATTTCTTGGTATGACTTTTCTTCCAGATATAGTAATATAAGGGCTTTATCCAGATTGCCGAGTCGGTTGATAAGATTGTATAACTCATGGATTAATGAGATTTCGTTTTCATTTTCTGCGATCATCTCTAGGTTGGTAGAGAGAGGTACGAATTTAGGTGAACGTGAAAAACGTCTGTAAAAAGTGACACAAGTATTTAGTGTGATACGGTATATCCAAGTGGAAGTCTTACACTCGTTCCTAAATTTGGGGAAACTCTTCCATAGGTTAAGCACTGATTCTTGATACAAGTCATTTAAGTGATGATTGTCAGTAGAGTATAGATAACAGACTTTATAGATTACTCGCTGGTAATCCTCGATGATTGTGATAAATTCATTCTCTAATTCTCGATAGTCCATGATTTTATATCTTTTGCACTATTAGTCGCACTGTATGGCAAAAAATCACAAGTAAGGTAAAGAAAATAATGCATAAAAAAAGACCGCTTGAAAGCGGTCTTTTTTATATAGAACTAAATAAAAATTAGTCTTTCAGTTTGGCTTTCAAGAACTCTCTGTTCAAGCGGGCGATGTGCTCGATAGAGATGCTCTTCGGGCATTCGGCCTCACAAGCTCCAGTGTTGGTACAGTTACCGAATCCCAGTTCGTCCATTTTGGCAACCATCGCTTTTGCACGGCGTGCCGCCTCGATCTTTCCTTGCGGGAGAAGGGCTAATTGGGATACTTTTGCTGCCACGAACAACATGGCTGAAGAGTTTTTACAAGTAGCGACACAAGCCCCGCAACCGATACAAGCGGCTGCATCCATAGCTTCGTCCGCTGCCGGTTTGGCAATCGGGATAGCGTTACCGTCAGGTACTCCACCCGTGTTCACGGACACGTATCCGCCGGCTTGCAGGATTTGCTCGTAAGCGGTACGATCCACGATCAAGTCTTTGATTACCGGGAAGGCTCCCACGCGCCACGGTTCGATAGTGATCGTTGCGCCGTCTTGGAAACGACGCATATGCAATTGGCAAGTAGTCACGTCGTCATCCGGTCCGTGTGCACGTCCGTCGATAAACAAACTACATGTACCGCAAATACCTTCGCGGCAATCGTGGTCGAATGCCACCGGTTCTTTGTTTTCGCTCACCAATTGTTCATTCAGAATGTCGAGCATTTCAAGGAATGAACTGCCGGTTGAAATATTATGAATCTTGTAGGTTTCAAAACCGCCTTTTGACTTCGCGTCTTTTTGACGCCAGATCTTTAGGGTTAGTTCTTTTAATATTTTATCTGCCATAACGATTTTCATTTAAGATTATTTATAAGAACGTTGAGCAACCTGAATGTTTTCGAACACGAGCGGTTCTTTATACATTTCGGGTTCTTTGTTTTCTCCCTTGTATTCCCAAACGGAAACATACTGGAAGTGCTCGTCATCACGTTTTGCTTCTCCCTCTTCGGTAACGGACTCCAAACGGAAGTGTCCCCCGCAAGACTCGTTACGATCGAGAGCGTCCAATGCCATCAAGTGTGCGATATCGATAAAGTCTGCCACGCGTCCTGCCTTCTCAAGCTCGTTGTTCATGGCGGTAAACTCTCCGGTCACGCGCAAATCCTTGTAAAATTCTTCTTTCAGTTCGGCGATTAACTTGATAGCTTTCTTCAAGCCTTCAGCCTCACGCGCCATTCCGATATAATCCCACATGATATGTCCCAACTCTTTGTGGAAGTGATCGGGAGATTTCGTACCCTTAATATCATACAATCTGCGCAAGTGGTCAGTGACGTTCTTTTCAGCGGCGTCGAATTCCGGCGTGTTGGTTTTGATTTTCGGGGTTTGAATATCGTGAGCCAGATAGTCACCAATGGTGTACGGTAAAATGAAATATCCGTCAGCCAATCCCTGCATCAACGCGGAAGCTCCCAAACGGTTAGCCCCGTGGTCAGAGAAGTTACACTCCCCGATAGCGTACAATCCCGGGATTGTGGTCATTAAGTTGTAGTCTACCCAAAGACCTCCCATGGAGTAGTGGATAGCCGGGTAAATCATCATCGGGTTGTGGTACGGGTCAACGGCGGTGATTTTCTCGTACATCTGGAACAAGTTTCCGTAACGTTCTTCGATTGTGTGTCTTCCCAAACGGTCGATAGCGTATTTGAAATCAAGGAATACAGCCTTTCCGGTGTTGTTTACCCCGAATCCGGCGTCGCATCTTTCTTTAGCGGCACGAGAGGCAACGTCACGCGGAACAAGGTTCCCGAATGCCGGGTAACGACGTTCCAAATAGAAGTCGCGGTCCTCGTCCGGGATATCGTTCGGGTTCAGGGTTCCCTCTTGCAATCTTTTGGCATCCTCGATCTTTTTCGGTACCCAAACGCGTCCGTCATTACGTAATGACTCGGACATCAAGGTCAGCTTACTTTGCTGATCCCCGTGTACCGGGATACAAGTCGGGTGAATCTGCACGAAACAGGGGTTCCCGAACATGGCTCCGCGTTTGTATGCTTGCCATGCGGCACTACCGTTACATCCCATGGCGTTGGTCGACAGGAAGAACACGTTTCCGTATCCACCGGTAGCCAATACAACGGCGTGTGCCCCGAAACGTTCGATTTTTCCGGTCACAAGGTCACGGGCGATAACACCTCTTGCCTTGCCGTCCACTACAACGATGTCAAGTACCTCGTGACGGGTATATGATTTGATTTTTCCTTTTTCGATCTGACGATTCATGGCACCGTAGCAACCCAACAATAATTGTTGTCCGGTCTGACCACGGGCATAGAACGTACGACTTACCAACGCACCACCGAAAGAACGGTTGTCCAAAAGACCGCCGTAATCACGAGCGAAAGGTACACCTTGTGCGACGCATTGGTCAATGATGGCGTTACTTACCTCTGCCAGACGGTAAACGTTGGCTTCACGTGCGCGGTAGTCACCACCCTTGATAGTTTCATAAAATAGTCTATAAACAGAGTCGTTGTCATTCGTGTAGTTCTTTGCAGCGTTGATACCTCCCTGTGCGGCAATAGAGTGAGCGCGACGGGGAGAATCCTGATAGCAGAATGTGGTCACGTTATAACCTAATTCAGCAAGGCTGGCTGCAGCCGATCCACCGGCAAGTCCGGTACCCACGATGATAACATCTAATTTTCTTTTATTAGCAGGGCTAACAACTCCGATATGTGCTTTATGATTCGACCACTTCTCGGCTAACGGTCCTGCTGGTATTTTAGCATTTAATTCTGTCATAACCTTAATAATTTTAGATTTTAAATTTTAAATTTTAAATTTAGATCGTTGATTCCTGCAATTTAAAATCTACAATCTATAAATTTAAAATTGTGTTAGTTCGCTAGTCCAAGCATGAAATAAAGCGGAATGATGCTGAATCCTGCTGCAATGATGAAAGCGAAAATTTTAGCAACACACTCTAATCTTTTTCTCCATATCTGGTTGCTGAAACCGATGGATTGGAATGCTGACCAGAAACCGTGAGTCAAGTGAAGTCCAAGGAAAATACCGCCTAAAATGTAAAGCAGGCAATAGATTACGCTTGACTGGAATAATCCGGCGACTAACGCGTAAGTGTTTTCCATTTTCACCCCGTCCACGATAGTTTCGGCTAGTGGCGTTCCTAATGAAGGGAATTTGATATTCCACCAGAAGTTCCACAAGTGGATTACAAGGAAAATCAGTACTAATGCGCCTAGAATATACATGTTTCTGGACGACCAAGTACAGTTACCTGCTTGGCTGCGGCGATCGTACTTGATAGGGCGTGCACCTCTGTTTTGAAGAGTCAGGATAGAAGCCAGCACGATATGGAAGATAAATCCGATAGCAAGAATCGGTTCCACGATCTTGATAATAGGATTCGTTGCCATGAAATGGGCTCCAATGTTAAATAACTCTCCACTATTATCTACTATCAACAGTAGATTTAGTGCCAAGTGAACGCACAAAAACGCAATAAGAAAAAGACCTGAAATACTCAGGAGCATCTTTTTCCCAATCGACGATGTTAAGAAATTGCTCATAATGTAGATCTATTTATTTGATAACTATTTGTATTCTGTATTCGTGCACAAAAGTATCTTTTTTTCTGTCATTTTGAACCGCTAAAGCTATTTTAAAATCATTCTAAATATAAAGAATTTTTTCTCTAATGAATGGGTTCATAAAGTTTATAAAGTTTATAAGGTTTATAAACTTTATAAAGTAATGGACCCCTGCGGGGCGCTTTGTCCACGGCAGCATAGCTGCCGTTAAACTCTGTCCGAAGGACACCCGTAACCTTATGAACCTTATAAACTTTATGAACTTTACAAACTCTATCTTCCAATCGATTCGTAAATGATTTCTTGAATTTTTGTCCGGATATTCTCCTTCATGAGTTTGGTGTTGAACTCGTTAGGATAAGTTCTGTTGGAAAGGAATATGTAAATCAATTGGTTTTCAGGGTCATTCCATGCGATAGCACCTGTAAAACCCGTGTGTCCGTAACTCGTGCAGGGGACTCCGTCACAAGTAGGGCTTGTTCTACCGGGAAGAGTTTCCGGTTTGTCGAACCCCAAACCTCTCCGGTTTTGTTCGGGGGATAGTTGAATAGAAGTGAAAAGGTCGATGGTGGTCGAGTCTATCATCCGCTCGCCACCGTATTGACCGTGATTTAGATACACGCTCATGATTTTTGCCAGATCTTCTGCCGTGGAAAACAATCCCGCGTTGCCTGATACGCCTCCCATTAACGCTGCAAGGGGATCGTGCACGTAGCCTTTTAATTCCGATTTCCGGAATACGTTGTCATTACTGGATGGAATTACCCGATCCATGTCGAGATTCAGATGGGCGTTGAAACCGGAGTTATAGGCTCCCAGTTTTTTTAGAAAATGATCCCGAAGATACATATCGAAAGGCGTGACGGTTTGTTCCTCCACGATATCTTTAAGTAGGACAAACCCCAGATCGCTGTACGTGTATTTCTTTTGCGGTAATAAGTCCGTGTTCAAGATCAACGAATGGATAGAGTCTTGGAAATGGCGGTGCATATAGAAATGGGGGGAAACCATAAGATAATCCTCCCCGCCTTTAAAGCTGAATGTGCTGTCCCGGTATCTGAAGTTGGGATTAATGTACAAGCGATCTCTGAGTTTCTTCGTGTTTGTCTTCGTGTATCTGGTCGTGAATAATCTTCCTTGCATCTTTTCCCAGTCAATCGCGTGATGGAAGAATGAAAAGGAAGCTTTTAAGCCCGCGTTGTGCAATAATAATTCCCGGACAGTCAAGTCTTTTTTGTTGGACTGTGATATCGCGTAAGAATAACGGGCGATAGGTGTATCCAGAGCTATTGTCTGTTGATCGTAAAGCATCATCACGGTCGGGAGAGTGGCAGCGATCTTCGTGATGGATGCGATGTCGTATATATTATCCGTCGTGTTTGCCTTTTTCTTGTCATAGGTATTGAAACCGAAAGCCTTGTTATATACCACGTACCCGTCTTTAGCCACGAGCACTTGACAACCGGGTGTCGCTTTCTCCCGGATAGCAACTTGACAAATGCTGTCAATGCGGAGTAACGTTTCCGATTGCATCCCGCTGCTCTCCGGTTTATGGTATCCCAAGCGTACTTTTGGAGTTGACAGTCCGGTCCCGACGGGGAAATAGTAGTTGATGCTCACGGGTAATTTCCCGTTCACGTTGATACCCCCGAAAATCGCTTGCGCGACAAATTCTTGCGCCGGGCTGTCATGGGAATAACTCACTAGGATGGCGTCCAAGGGCAGATAACTGTATATATCCAAACCGTAGGGAGTTGCCGGGTGACAGAAAATGACCCGTTTCCCTTTCAATTGTTTCAGTATATTCGATAACGCTTGCGATGCCCCGAACTGTCGGGATGTGGTGTTCCGTGCGGCGCTATTGTACACGATCACGCAATTGTAATCGGATAAATCTTTCAATAATTTTTCTATGGCATCTTTACTCGCTCCTGCACGAATGGAAAAATGAGAGCAAGGCGCGTATTTTTCCAGCATGTCTTCAAACGCTTTGGCTTTCCTGTCGCCAAAATTGAGGGATGCGATGCGCAACGTATCGAGATGCGTTAGAGGAAGTAATAAGTCTTTGTTCTGTATCAGCGTGATAGCCTCCGCGTAGGTTTCCTGTAATAAAGCTTGATCGGCAGGGGTATTTAACCGGGCGGACAGCATGGTCGTATCGATCATGCCGACGTTGGGCAACACGTATTTCTCTTTCGCGGCAAGGACTCGGCGACATTTTTCGTCAATATCTTCTTCCGTGAGAATACCCTTGTGTATGGCTGCTTTTACCTTCTTTACCGTGGCTTCCACGTTTTCGGGGAAAAGCAGGATGTCGTTACCTGCCGACAGGGCTTTGACGTCAGCTTCACCGGGAGAATTTCCTTTGGTTACCCCTTTCATGTTCATGGCATCGGTAAAGCATAGTCCGTCGAAATGCATTTTTTCCCGCAGCAATTGAGTTACGATGTGATGGGAAAGGGAAGCGGGGATATTCGCCGAATCGTAAGAGGGAACATTCAAGTGCGCCACCATTACACCGGGGATGCCTGCGGCTATCAGTTGCCGGAAAGGGTATAATTCCACCGTGTCGATACGGGCGACCGAATGTCTGATAAGAGGTAAGGCAAAATGCGAATCCGTGTCGGTATCCCCGTGTCCGGGAAAATGCTTCGCTACTGGCATGATTTGCTGGGATTCCAGACCTCGGGTATATTGCAGGGAGCGGTTGCCAACTTCGTCTTTTTTCTCCCCGAACGAGCGAATACCGATAACCGGATTTTTAGGGTTGACGTTAATATCTGCGACGGGAGCGAAGTTTACATGAATGCCCAGTGTGTGGCATTGTCTGCCGATGGCTTGCCCGATGCGATATATCAGATTCGTGTCGCGAATAGCACCTAGCAGGGTTTGATTCGGGAATTCCATAGCCGGCTTTATACGCCATCCGACTCCTTGTTCTGCGTCCATCCCGATCATTAGGGGAATGTGTGCCCGTTGCTGGTAGTCGTTGGTCATTGCGGCTTGTTTACTTGGAGTGCCTTGAAAGAAGATAATACCACCGATATGATATTTCTCGATTGTTGCACCCAATTGCTTCTCGTACAAACTGTCCTTGTTGCTGTATGCGGCAATCATGATCAATTGTCCGATTTTCTCCTCCAAGCTCATGGCATTTAAGGTTGAATCGACCCATTGTGATTGTGCTCGTCCTGCCAAGGGACAAACGAGTAAACAAATTAAACCGAAAAACAGGAAAAAACGCATTAGATTTTAGATTTACGATTTTAGATTGAAGATTCCGAGATTAACAAAAATAACTTGTAACTCGGTTAGTATAGAAAAGTGCGGTAAACAATCTTGTTTGCCGCACTTTTCTATACTAACCGAATAGATTATTTCAACAATTCAGCAACTTTTTGCTTCAATGCTTCGCCTCTCAAATTTTTAGCGATAATCTTGTTGTTCTCGTCTAACAATAATGTTGCGGGAATACCGGTAATGCTATATAATTTAGCCGGTTCGGATTGCCAACCTTTCAAGTCTGAACCATGTTTCCATACCAGACCGTCGTCAGCGATTGCTTTTACCCAAGCTTCTTTGTTGTTATCTAAAGAAACACCGAAGATTTCCAAGCCTTTAGGTTGATATTCTTTGTAAAGAGCAACAACATTCGGGTTCTCTCCGCGGCAAGGACCACACCATGATGCCCAGAAATCAACTAATTTCACTTTACCTTTGATGTCATACAGTGAAATAGATTCTCCTTCCGGGGTTGTAACCGTGAAGTTCGGGGCAACTTGTCCGATAGCCGTTTTTTCCAGTTTAGCGATTTGGTCTGCGATCGCTTTTCCTTGAGTGCTTGCTTTTGCGTTTTCGCCAAGGAGATCGAATCTTTCCTTCAATTGCTCGTATTCCATTTGTCCCATGGCAGATGCAATCACGAAAGCGGCTACATAAGTGTCAGAGTTAGCTTTGAGCAATTCAAGTTCTTTTGCTTGAGCGGCTTCAACGATTTTACCGAATTCCTCTTGGATAGCTTGCATTTTAGCTTGATCTTGAGTTTGAGCGGCTGCTTGATATTCGCCATTCAATCTCATTTGCTCTTGCATGATGCCTTGGTTTATCTCTGAGAATTGGTTAAACAATTTTTGAGCCTCACCACCTTCTATTTTCAAGCCGGATTGATCCGCGTTTACCGTGATGTTTGTGTTTTCAAGCATAACCGGAATACCGCCTTGTTGACCGGGGAAAACGATATAAGCTGCGGTGATTCCGTCCACTTTACCGGTGAATTCGAAAGCGCCGTTAGCGATATCTGCTTTAGCCAAAGTATCCACTTTGTTATCCGCGAAAGTTACAAGTGCAGCTTTAGGAACTTGTATCCCTTGAACGTTTCCGGTTACTTTGAAACCGCTTTGTGCGTTGCATGCTGCAAGAGTCATACTAGCAGCAACGATTGATAATAAAATCTTTTTCATGTGTTTTAGTTTTCTTAAATAGATATTTAATATGCCATTAATTAATCTTGGCTTTCATAAACCACAACTCTTTAAAGGCAATGTTTATTCTTAGTTTTACGTATTTTTCCATGATCTGGTTATTACGGTGCGTACCTCTCACTCCGAAGTCCACGGCAACTCCTAGCATCAGTTCTTGGTAAGGTAAACGGATAGGAATTTGCGAGCCGACAGTTACTCCATAGGTGTTGATATTGGTTGAATTGAAATTCAGATGGGATTTAGTGAAATAACCACCTGCCATATATTTATTTCTTTGCCACCAGTAACGTCCTAATGCATTGGGTTGAAAAGAAGCCCCTACGGCTATCTTGTGGTAATTATTGAATTCTTTTTCAGCATCAAATTCCTCGTAAGCAGACATTTTTTGGAAAGTATAATCACCGGAGAAGAACCACTTTTTGTCGTATTGATAAGCTGCTCCGGCAATAATTCTGAACGGGTAAAATACCTTCCCGTTATTCCAAGCTTCATCGTTTAGAGTATAATATTGTCCACTGGTATTACTAATTTTGTTAGCAAGATATGTTTTACGCCCATGTAACGGAGTTCCGAAATTGAAACTTGTACCTAGTGTGATTTCCGATTTATTTTTGATTGTTATAGGTAATTGTGCTCCTAAAGTGAATAAAGCTCCTTGTAGATGAGTTAGCGTTTGTGTTTTCAAGTAATAACCACTTGTCATTGGTTGCATTATCAAGGTTAGGCGGTCTTCTATTTTGCCAAAAATGTAAGAAACATTTAAGCCTAAAGAAAGTTTCCCTAATTGATAACCACCCCCAATATAAAATTCATTTAATCCACCTTGGCCTTCTAGCTGCTGTAAAGAATATACTGGGTAGTAAGGATCGGCTCCGCTGACTGGGTAGGTGTAATACAAATCAAATCCTCGGTCTGAGCGTTGGGTTAATCCCAATGACATGAATAGTTTGTTATAAATGCGGAAAGCCATGTTTACGGAAGCGTTTTGAGCCACCTTGTAAGTTGCGTGTTGTTTATAAGTTGAGATATCCACGTGTTCACCTGTTATTCCCAATTGGAAATAGAAACGGTTGGAATCTAATGCTGTATAGGAAGCGGGATTTAAAAAATTGATATTGTAATTATCACGCATAGCGGCAGAAATACCTCCCATTGCCGTGTATGCACCGTAATTATCGGGCAATAAGCCGAGTGCGTATTTAGAATAAGGTGTTCCAGAATTATTCTGTCCCAACAAACTTGTGGATAAAAAAAGTAGTAAAGCGAAACTTATAAATATATTTTTCATAATCCGTTAATAACAAAAGAGAGTACTTAAATTACTTGTAATTGGCGTAGTAAATTCGTAAAATCGGAGTTTTATCAATCACAATGCGGTCAAAAGTTGTTGCAACTGCTCCAACCATGGTGAGTGTTTCATCATATCCGATTTGTCGGGGTACGCCAACTAACCCAATCAACAGGTTTAGTTGGGGATCTATATCGGAAGCAGAGGTGACTACTGAATTGTAATAATCGGTAATATCAATCACGTAAGATTTAGAATCTTGATAGTCTGGATTTGCCTGTAATGTCGCAGTCACTGAATTACCTGCCATGTCTGTCAATGCAGATCTCAAGCGTCCGTTTCGGTCTAAATTGAAAATTTGGAGTGTAGTGTTTTTTAATTCGGGAATATCTTCAGCGTTTCCGACAATTGGTTTCAAAACAATTTCAGCTTTTAATATTGTTTTATACGCATCATTATTGGCGATGTAAGGTAGCTTCATCTTGAGTGCATAACCGTTCATCCCTTGGACTACTGCTTGTCCATTTACGGAGAATGGAATGGAGTCCTTCCAATTTACCCCCTCTAACCATGGAGTGGGAGTATGTTTGATATTCGTGAATGAGAAATAAGAGCCTAAAGATGAATTTATTGTAGCAAGTGCTGGTAAAGAAAAACTTCCTGTACTTTGGTCGCTACCCGCATGATAGTGGCAGATCAATGCTGCTTGAGATATATCAATTGGAACTAATGCTGTGTTGGTCGAGGATGGAACGATTGTCAATCCTTTAATGAAATCGCGGATAAAATCCATCGGTCTTTCAAAAATAGGATCTTGTGCCTGCATTCGATCGAAAATTTCACGTCCTAGTTCATCGTTTAATTTGAAATATGCATTCCGGTTTCCAAGTCCCGGGTTGTTGAAATAATCATTGTCAAACCGTATGTTTAATTTTTCTGCCAACGGTTTGTCTGTATCATAGAGCATACTGTCTGTATTAAATATGGCAGGTTCATCATAATTGATTTTAGGGTATTCATTGAGTCGATACAGCGTGTATGTTTGCATATTAACAGTGTCACCGGCAATTAATTTCATTGACGTGTAGTCAAACGGGAAATTCATGGTCAAGGAGTCGTAAATATATCCTTTGTCTACGTCAATTTTCGTTATTCCGCTACTGGCTATTTGGAAATAAGGGGTAGCGGTAACCTCTCCGGTGTACTTATCTTTTATATGTCCCAAGGAGAGTCGGCTTGAATTCATTACAGAGGATAAAGTGTAGAGATCCGTGGGAAAAGAATCCAAACGAACTGTAGATGTTTCTGTTATATCAAAAGACTGGATCTCGATAAAACCCTCGGCGGGAATCATCGTGTCCCCAATGGTATTTAGGTCATTGTTGCAAGAAAGTAAAGCAACGAAAAGGCTTGCCAGAAAAAGTATTCTCATCTTTTATTTTTATTGATTAAATCAAGATGCGAAGGTATAACTATTTTCCAAAAAAACGACAAATGCATCCCTCATTTTATCTGAATAACTTGAAAAAAAAGAGAAACATGATATATTTCGTCCGTTTTTTTATTGGATTTGTTTTTTTAATGTGTAGTTTTGCCTACTGATTTCGTGAAATGATGATAAATTGATACGAAGAATAATAATAAACTTTAGTTAAATAAACAAGTATGAGAACATTTAATTTATTGGTTCTGGCTATTTTAGGCTTATTCATTACAGCATGTGATGATGATGATCATTTAGGAGACTGGGCAAAGGCAACTCAATTCAGTGGTGCTCCCCGTCAGTCTTCAGTTTGTTTTGAATATGGAGAAGGCGAAAATAAAGTAGTATTCGTTGGGTTGGGGTATGGAGCGCGAGGTGAAGAATTCAGCGATATGTATGTTTTTGAAAATAGGTCCTGGAAAGAAATTGTTTTCTCGGAAGGAGAAGGGTTCCCTGCACCTCAAAATCCTCTTCCCCCAAAAGACCTAGCGGAAGGAAAAGAGAATCAAAACGGGAATGGTCGTCATTCTGCTGTTGCTTTCGTGATTGGAGAATGGGCTTACGTGGGAACTGGATATGTAAGTACATACACGGGTTCAACAGTTTCTTCGGAAAGTAGGGCAAGGACGTATTTTAACGATTTCTACCGTTTTAATATGAAAACTCGTAAATGGGATCAGGAGTTCAAAACGTGGTTACCAGAGGGTGCGTTAGGACGTCGTGATGCCGTGGCGTTTAGTGATGGCACTTACGGGTACGTGGGAACAGGAGCCGGTGAAAATGACCGTGTGTTCAAGGATTTTTATCGTTTTGACCCGAATGGAAATGGAGGAAAAGGCGAGTGGACTGAAATTGATTTCATTGGTGAAGCTCGTTATGGCGGTACGGCTTTCGTGATTAACGATGCCGCTTATGTTTGTTTAGGTGCATCTACCATGGGAGCCGGTAGCGGGGGAATGGTGTATGATGTTTCTAAATTTGATTTTAAAACAAAGAGTTGGAGTCCGATGCAGGCTTTGACGGATAAACCGGGAGTTAAACAAGATAAGGATTATCCTCGTATTCCTCGTAGATACGCTGTATCTTTTATTTCAGATAAAGGTTCTAATGGAAAAGCTTATGCTTATATAGCAACAGGAATTGGAAGTAATTCAAACACGGTTTGGAGATATAACCATGAAAAGGATCAATGGCATCAGATGGAAAGTCTTCCTTCTACATATTATGCAACGGTTGTAGGTGCAGTTGGTTTTACCGTTGATGGTTATGGCTTTTTCTCCTTAGGTGCTGCTACTATTGATGCCAATAGTGGGTTTATGGCTGATACTTGGAGATTTATTCCGGATGTGAAAGAAGATCGTGCAAATGATTATGCTGTGGATAACAACTTCTAATGTAGAATATTTTTTACAAGGTTAATAGAGGGTGTACTTAATACACCCTCTATTTTTTTTGAGTAATGTTATGACAAAGTTGTTTTGGTTAAAGCATTTTATCATGAATTTTTGGAAACAGAAAGGGTGTGTGGATATTTTTCTTGTCAACAAAGCATATGTTAAAACAGAAAAGCCGTACTGAAGCCGTGGTAAATTCGGTGTAATAATCTCTCCCGTTCGTTTGTGCCTTGTTCCCACTCTTATGTTGCTATAATCTTTTATATGCCAACATAACAGGGGAAATGGAGTGAGAACGGAAAAGGAGGATTATTAGGGATAATCTTCTCCGGTTTTACAGTGGATTCACTGTATATTCAGGGGTATTCTACCCTAATCCTATCCTAATAATACCTCATGTCGCTTACTGGTTACTTTATTTACTGTTTCATCCCCCGTCGAGAAGGGTGGTGCGAGGGGAGTGCTAGCGGGTTGTAAGTGCCGAGAGGTATTATTGGGGTAGGAGTACCTTAGGTTATTGCCGGATAAACGGATGTGTCGTGTTTGAATAAAAATGCCGGAATAGAAAAGTAGAATGACTCAACAGATAAGTTCTCCTGTTCATTTATTTTCCATTTTTATTTCGTTGTTGCCTCAATGTTTACTGTCGCAACATCGGGGCAACAACGAAGCAAGAACGAGAGAAGGACTCGTTCGGTTTATTTATCCATTTTTATTGGTGAGGTATCTATTAGATACACGTGCTAGTAAGAATTTTTATTATCTTTATGCCCCAAATATTGATATTATTCCGCATGAAGAAGTTTAGTATTATTATATTTTTCTGTTTGGCGACCTTGGGAGTGTCGGCACAGTGGAACACGGCGAATATGTTGCGCGCGGGGAAGAGCGCAATTATGTTTGATGATTACGTGAGTGCGATAGAAAATTTCAACAATATCCTTCGGGTGAAGCCTCGTTTATCGGAACCGTATTTTTTCCGGGGATTGGCGAAGCTGAACTTGGACGATTTCGAGGGTGCGATACGGGATTACACGGAGGCGATAGAGTTGAACCCGAATTATTTCCATGCTTATATGTACCGGGGTATCGCTTACCACAACATGAAGCGATACGAGGATGCCATGAATGATTACAACACCGCGATCTCGATTAACCCGGGAGAGGCGTACGTTTATGCTAACCGGGCGATAACGGAGGCGGACATGGGTGACTACAAGAGCGCGGAGAAGGATTACTCGAAGGCGTTGATTATAGACAAAGAGTTGTTGCCGGCTTACCTGAATCGTGCGATTATGCGGGAGAAGCTGGACGATTGGGAGGGGGCTATCGAGGATTGCAATATGGCGATCAAATTGAATATGTTCTCGGATGATGCTTACGGGTTGCGGGGGTACCTGCATTTTAAAGAGAAAAAGTATCATGATGCTATCGAGGATTATAATAAGGCGTTGAAGATTAACCCGCAGAACAAGCGTATATTAATGAGCCGCGCCATCACGTGGTACGAGATGAAAAAATTCCCGGAGGCGATGGAAGATTATACTGCCGTGTTGAAGGTGGATAGCACTTATGCTTACGCTTATTACAACCGGGCATTATTGAGAGCGGAGATAGGGGAAACGAACAAGGCTATCGATGATTTGGACCAAGTGCTGGAGATGAACCCGGATAATATATTGATTTATTTTAACCGGGGATTGTTGAAAATGGAGATTCGGGATTATACCGGGGCTTACAATGACTTCTCTGAAAGTATCTCGCTGTATCCTGATTTCGTGAAGGCTTATTTGGCAAGAGCCGCGGTGAGCGGTGAGATGGACGATTTCGCTTCAGCCCGACAGGACAGGTATAAAGCGGAGGAGATCATGGATCGCTACAAGAGGATGCAAGAGGGGGATAAAAACGCGTTGGTTGATACGACGGAAAATTTCCGGCGGTTGATAGATATAAACTCCCGGGATGACCGGATGAAGGACGTGATCAACGGGCGTATACAGGATAGAAACGTGATTATCGAGTTGCAGGATATGTTTGTCGTGCAATATTTGGCTTTAGATACTTTGCGCAAAGGGAAAGTGCAGTATTTCGACAAGCGGATTATGAAGTTTAACCAAGAGCATAATTATAACCCGGCGTTGACGATATCCAACAAACGCTTCGATTACCCGAGGGAATTCGAGGACGAGTATATTGAAACGCTATCTTCCAAGATTCGGAAGAACAGAAGTGACGTGGACGCGTTGCTGTTGAGAGGTTCGTTGTACTTGAATCGCGGGGATTACACGAAGGCCATAGAGGATTTCAAGACGGTAGTGGAACGTGACCCGAAACATTTGTTCGCTTTAATGAATCTGGCTAGTGCACGGGCGAAAATGTACGATTATATCGAGTCGATTGAAGAAAAGACTTCTCGTGTGGTGGGTGAGGAAGAGAAAGTGAAACGCGTGGTGGATTATTCTCTCGTGCTGGAAGGTAATAACAAGTGTCTGGAGATTGATCCGGATTTCGCTTTTGCCATGTTCAATATTGCTAACGTGTATGCCAAGAGCGGGAAGATAAAAGAGGCTATCGATATGTACACGAAAGTCTTGGAACTGGATAAAGATATTGCCGAAGCTTATTTTAACCGCGGGTTATTGCATATCTATCAAGGAGATAAAAGTGCTGCCAACGTGGATTTGAGTAAGGCGGGCGAACTTGGGCTGACGGATGCTTACAGTATTATCAAACGTTATTGTTCCGTGGAGGAGCAATAACGTTTGATAAGTTGCAGGTTGAATTTGCCTGCGGCAAGTTGCAGGTTACAAGTTGTTTTTGTTAATCACTGAATCCTTCAATCTAAAATCATAAATCTAAAATCGTTTAATTCTCCACTCTTTCGGGTAATAGTTGTTCAGGCGATTGCCGGCTTCTTTTACCCAGCCGAGGGCGATGCCTTGGTACATGATTAAAACCCACGCTCCTCTTGGGGCATCGAAACGAATGTCTTCCTTGCGTAAGTATTGGAGGGCGGTGGGGAGGTCTACTTCTTGGCGGGTGATGTGCTGTTTCTGAAGATTGTGGAGCAAAGCCAACGAATGTGCCGGGCGTGTTGTGCCTTTGACGGATTCGCCTATCTCGCAACCTTTGTAGATAACGCCCGCTTTGGATTCCAGGTATTGGATGAATTCCGCGTGACGGGCGGGGATGATGCCGAGCGTGCTTCCTGCCAGATAGGGCATGTAGTTCGCGATATCCGGTAAAAGCGGCAAGATGTCGGTCGGGAGTTTGGGCGTCTGGTTTTGAGAACTCCGTTTTTCCTTTTTCAAGGTAAACGGTTGTCCGTCTTTTTTTCGGATAACACCCATGAATAAACCTTCTCCGGCAGATTTATGGGGATAGAAATGATAGCCGTGAACGGATGTCGGGGTGGGGATTATTCCCGGGTAGTCGTGTTGGACTTCGACGGATTCGGCCTCGAAATTGTCGAGTACCCATGAAAGCATGTCTTCGTTTTCGCCGGGATTGTAGGTACAGGTGCTGTACACCAGATAACCTTCGGGTGCAAGGGCATCCCATATGTCCGCTATAATCCGTTTTTGTCGTTCTTCACACAGGCGCAGGTTGTTTTCGCTCCATTCCTCGATGGCTTTTTCATCTTTCCTGAACATGCCTTCGCCGGAGCAGGGGGCATCTACCAGAATGATGTCGAATGCTCCTTTCATCCCCGAGAAACGAGCGGGGTCACTGTTCGTGACCACGATATTATCGTATCCCCATTTTATAATGTTTTCTTTTAATATGGAGGCTCTTGATTTGATTACCTCGTTGGAAACCAGCAGGGAGCCTGTCGGGAGATTGGCTGCCAACAGTGTTGATTTTCCCCCGGGAGCGGCACATAGATCCAGTACCCGAAGAGGCTTGTCCACGGCGATTTGTCGAAACACGGACTGTAGAAACATGGAAGAGGCTTCCTGCACGTAATAGACACCGCCATGCAAATAAGGATCAAGCGTGTAGACCGGACGTTTTCTCAAATAGTAGGCATCGGAACACCACGGTACTTGCCCGTCAATTAATTCGGGGAAAGGAAGGGGTGTTACTGTCTTCGCTGGGTTTACCCGGATTGTTGCCGGAGAGGGGGAGTTTAACGCTTCAAAAAAAACTTCCGACTCGTTCCCCATGATTCGGTTCATGCGCTCGATAAATGCTGGTGGTAATGAAATCATAAACATTTTGGATTATGGCGACAAATTTAATGATTTATTTGTTGATATGTTTTAACTTTGCCGGGAAGAGTTTAGTTATTGTAGATATAAAGATTTTATATACTTCGTTCGGGATAAGAAGAAAGGGAGAAGGAGGCGAGGAATGCGAGTAGGCTGAATTTGAAAATTAAAATTAGAAGACAGTGGAGATTTACGAGAATTTTAATTTAAGGGAATATAATACATTTCATATAGACGCGAAGTGTAAGTATTTCGTGAGATGCGAGAAGGAAGAGGATTTGTTGGAGTTTGTCGGCTCTTACGAGTTGAAGCCCGAGGAAGTGTTGATTTTGGGAGGCGGGAGTAATTTTCTTTTCACGGAAGACTTTGATGGGGTTGTTTTTTACCCGATGATGCAGGGGTACGAGATTGTGGAGGAAAATGAACACGACGTTCTCGTGCGCGTGGGGAGTGGTGTCGTTTGGGACGATTTCGTGGCTTGGGCGGTAGAACACGGCTACGGGGGAATAGAGAATCTTTCCTTGATTCCCGGGCATGTCGGGGCTACCCCGGTGCAGAATATCGGGGCTTACGGGGTGGAAGCGGGAGAGTGCATCGTGACGGTGGAGGCGGTGGATATCGTGAAGGCCGAGAAAGTGAAGTTCGACGCTGCCGAGTGTCGGTTCGGTTACCGGGATTCGATATTTAAACACGAGTGGAAGAACCGCCACGTGGTGACTTACGTGACATTTCGACTGACGAGGCAACCTGTTTTTCGGTTGCAGTATGGAAGTGTGCGGGATGAAGTAACCCGCGCGGGAGAAGTCACGTTAAAGGCAGTACGGGAGGCAATTATACGGATACGGGAGGCAAAGTTACCTGATGTGAACGTGTTACCGAATGCCGGAAGTTTTTTTAAAAATCCGGTAGTTGAACGAAAAGCGGCAGATGCCCTGTTGGCGGAGAACCCGGGGATGCCGATTTATCCGGTGGATGATGAGCACGTGAAATTAGCCGCGGGATGGTTGATAGAGATGTCCGGATGGAAGGGGAAAGGCATCGGGAATGCCGCCGTACATGACAGGCAGGCTCTTGTGCTGGTGAATAAAGGAGGGGCAAGTGGCATAGAAATTGCTCACTTGGCTAACGAAATAAAGAAATCCGTGTTTCTCAAATTCGGAGTTTGGTTGGAGCCGGAAGTTTATGTTATTTAGTGATTTATGATTTACGATTTTTGATTTGAAAAAAATTAAATCAGTGAGCGTTAGCCTTGTGTGGCAGGAATCTAAAATCTAAAATTTAAAATCTAAAATTAAAATGGTGAAGTATTCGGAAGAAATAAAGATTCGGGGGCATTACACGGATTTGCAAGGACGTTTGATTGTGAAGTCGCTTTGCGATTTGTTTAATGATGTGGCGAACGGGCAGACTTTGTTATTGGGGTTTGATGTGCCCACGTTGAACGCCCAAGGATTGACATGGATGCTGCATAAGTTGCGTATTATCGTGAACCGAATGCCGGAGCAGGAGGAAATCGTGACGTTGGAAACGTGGCCTTCTGGTATTGACCGTTTGTTTGCCCTTCGCGATTTCAGCATGTTCTCGGGAAAAGGAGAGCTCTTGATTCGCGCGACTTCGGAATGGATGGTGATAGATATCAATCGTCGTCGTCCGGTGCGATTGCCCGCGTGTGTCACCGGGAATGCCGCTTCCTGCGTAGATGTCGTTCGGGAAATTCCTTTTGAGTTGGATACTAAAAATATGCCGGAGGAATACGAAAATTCCCGTTGCTTCACGGCGACATACGATAATATTGATTTTAACAAACATGTGACACAAGCGACATACGTGCGTTGGGTAACGAATTCGTTATCTTACGTGTTTTTGAAAGAGCATGGATTAAGGGAGTTGGAGATTGTTTACGAGCACGAGGTGCTGCCGGATAGCAGAGTCAACGCGGAAAACCACGTGACTGAAGATGATGGAAAAGTGAAGGTTTATCACCGGGTGAGAAATGAAGCAGGCGATAAGACTCATTGCTTTGCCGTTAGCACGTGGGAAAAAAATCTTGATTAAAAAATTGCCGAGTTTTTTCTTTGTAAGGATAAAATGTGTATATTTGCACCGTCAAAAGAAAAATGCCCAGGTGGTGAAATTGGTATACACGCTACTTTGAGGTGGTAGTGGCCGTTCGGCTGTGCAAGTTCGAGTCTTGTTCTGGGCACCATGAAAGGAAACCGATACGGGAGTATCGGTTTCCTTTTTTTAATATAAAGCGTTATGAAAGAGCAGGTAATAAAACTATTCGAGCGTTACAAGGGAGGAGCTGATTATCACGTGGAAGCGCTTCCGCTTTCAGGTTCCAGTAGAAAATACTATCGGATTCAAGATAGTGAGGGAAGTTACGTGGGGGTATATCACGAAAACTTGCGGGAGAATAAGTTGTTTATAGACTTCACGCGTCATTTTAAAACGAAAGATTTGCATGTCCCGGAAGTTTATCGAGTGTCGGATGACGGGAAGGTTTACTTGCAACAGGATTTGGGACGTGACATGTTACTGGATGTCGTGGAGCGGGAACGGGAAGGCGAGATGTTGAACGAGCACGCGATGAACCTGTACCGGAAAGCGTTGGACGAGTTGTTGCGGTTTCAGTTGTTCGGACACGAGGGGTTGGATTACACGGGTTGTTTGCCTCGCCCTGTTTTTGACGAACGTTGTATCCGTTGGGATTTGAATTACTTTAAATATTGTTTTTTGCGTTTGGCGGGAGTCGAGGCGGACGAGGATAAATTGGAAGATGATTTTGAACTTCTGACAAAAACATTATTGGTCGCGGATACGGGACACTTTATGTTTCGGGATTTTCAATCCAGAAATATCATGGTGCTTCGGGATGAGGTCTATTTTATCGACTATCAAGGTGGTCGGCAAGGAGCGCTGCACTATGATGTTGCCTCGTTGCTTTATGATGCCGTGGTGAAAATGCCGGAAAGGCAGAAAGAAGAATTGTTGGATTATTATATAAGGAATCTGGAAGTATTCGATAAAGATACAAGATTTCGTGATTTGTATTATCATTTCGTTTTAATTCGTTTGTTACAAGCGATGGGAGCGTTCGGTTTACGGGGCTTGCACGAGGGGAAACAGCATTTTGTCGATTCCATTATTCCAGGATTGCAAGGAATTAGCCGTTTGTTCGAGAGTGGAAAGTTGGGTGAGGATTATCCCGAGATTCGGCGAGTTATAGGAATGGCTTTTGAAAAATACTTTGTACCTTCGCGTGTCGAAATAAATGAATAACTATTAAATATAAAACAGATATGAGTACTGTTGCAGAACAAGTAGCGTCACATTTGCTACAAATTAAAGCGATAAAATTAGAGCCTAATCATCCTTTCACTTGGGCATCCGGTTGGAAATCACCGATCTATTGTGATAATCGTAAGACTTTGTCTTACCCGGAGGTGCGGACTTACATCCGTGATCAGTTCGTGGAATTAATTCGCGCGAAATACCCGCAAGTCGAATTGATTGCCGGGGTGGCTACCGGGGCGATTGCACAGGGAGCGTTGGTGGCTCAAGAAATGGGATTGCCGTTTGTGTATATACGTTCTGCGGCGAAAAGTCATGGATTGGAAAATTTGATAGAAGGAGAGTATAAGGCCGGACAAAAAGTGGTCGTTGTCGAGGATTTGGTTTCAACCGGAGGTTCCAGTCTGCAAGCCGTGGAAGCGTTGCGGAATGCCGGTTGTGAAGTGTTGGGTATGGTGGCTATCTTTACTTACGGGTTCCAGAAAGCGATAGATAATTTTGCTAACGCTCATTGCGAGTTGGACACGTTGAGTAATTACAATGCCATGATCGATTTGGCACAGAAGAGCGGGTACGTGAAAGCGGAAGAAGTGGCAAAATTGAAGGAGTGGAGAGTTAGTCCGGAAACTTACAAATAATTTCGTGTATTTTAAATATTGAGTATATGGCTACACGAGTTGTTAGTGAGGTTCAAAAAATAAACAGTGCCATAGATGACGTGTACGCGTTTCTTTCCAATTTTGCCAAGTTCGGTTCAATGTTCGAAATGGCCGCCAAGATGGGTGCGGGGCAGCAACAGGGAATGCCGGAGATAGCCAGCAAGATAAAGGACGTGAGAACGACGGAAGATACTTGCACGTTTATGGTGGAAGGTCTTGGTGAAATGGGATTGCAGATCGTGGAGAGAGAGGAGCCGAAATTGATCAAGATCAAAGGAGATGGCAGAGTGCCTTTTGACTTCGACCTGTGGATTCAATTGTTGAGTAACGGTCCTTACGATACACGTATGAAAATTACTTTTGAGGCAGAGTTGAATATGATGTTCAAGATGCTTTTGAAAGGTAAACTGGAAAAAGGTATCCAGCAGTTGGCGGAAGGCCTTGCAAAGATCCCTTACGGGTATATGAAATAAAGAAAAAGCTCTTCGATAACCGAAGAGCTTTTTTATTTATTTTGCTAAATCGTCAAAATCAATGTCATCAAATTCGTTTACCTCAACTTCTTCACTGATCTCCATTGTTTCTCCGTTAAGTGCTGCTTTGATATAAGCGACAGCTTCATCCAACCCTTCCGCGAATTTATCAAAGTCTTCCTTGTATAAAAAGATCTTGTGCTTTTCGTAATTTTGAGAACCGTCTTTATCAAATTTTTTCTTGCTCTCGGTAATCGTCAGATAGTAATCGTTATTACGAGTAGCTTTCACGTCAAAAAAATAAGTCCTTTTTCCCGCTCTCACCGGTTTTGAATAGATCTCGTCCCGATCATTCATTTCCATACCTTCATTCTTTTCGTAACCTTCCATGTTAAATTAAAATTTTAATTAGACTTTGCGCACCAAAAGTAGAAAAAATAAACCAACAACATCGTTTTTTGGAACTTTTTTTTACCTCTGTCTATCAATATCTTAGTTGTGTGAAAACGTTTGAGATTACACGTGTGTGTTCTTTTGCTATATAAAATATTGATATATAACATATTATTGTGTATTTTAAAGGGAGCGTTTTACCGGAACGAAATAGAAATTATTGTACGGAAAGAATAAAAGCGTATCTTTGTAGTGTATAATTGTAAATATCAAGTAAACAATGGAAACAGTAGTAAGTGGAATCAGACCCACGGGTAATTTGCATCTGGGGAACTATTTTGGAGCGATGAAGAATTTTCTGAAAATGCAGGATGAGTACAAATGCTTCTTTTTTATTGCAGATTGGCACTCGTTGACGACACACCCTCACCCGGGGAACGTGGTGGAGAACGTGCGGAAGATTCTGGCAGAGTATCTGGCTTGCGGTTTGGATCCGGAAAAAGCTACCATTTACGTGCAAAGTGATATAAAAGAGATTTTGGAGTTGTATCTCTTTTTAAATATGAATGCTTATCTCGGAGAGTTGGAACGTACTACCACGTTTAAGGAAAAAGCGCGTAAACAGCCGGATAACGTTAATGCCGGTTTGCTGACTTATCCTACTTTGATGGCTGCAGACATTATTATACATAAGGCACACAAAGTACCGGTGGGTAAAGATCAGGAGCAAAACATGGAGATGGCGAGGAAATTCGCTCGTCGTTTCAACACGATATATGGATATGAATTATTTCCGGAGCCGGCTTCATTCTCTTACACCGGGGAAGGAATAAAGATCCCGGGACTGGATGGTTCGGGGAAGATGGGAAAATCAGAGGGGAATGCGATTTATCTTATCGACGATGCCGCGACAATTCGCAAGAAAGTGATGAAAGCCGTTACCGATAGCGGACCCACGGAGCCGAATAGCGAGAAACCTGAAGTTATTCGCAATCTGTTCACGTTGTTGGAAATCATGTCCGCGAAAGACGTGTATGATTATTTTGACGAGAAATATAATAATTGCGAGATCCGTTATGGTGATTTGAAAAAGCAATTAGCGGAAGATATCGTTAATTTCTGTACCCCGATCAGGGAGCGGATTCTGGAATATGCTGCCAACACGGATTACTTGGATAAAGTAGCTGCCGATGGAGCCGAAAAAGCCCGTGCCAGTGCTTCTGCTACCATGAAAGAAGTGCGTAAACTTATCGGTTTTCGCTAGTAAATGACTAAAATTGAAAATTGAAGTGCATCGTCATTTTCAATTTTCAATTTTCAATTTTCAATTGTATGTATGAGTATATAAAAGGGATTCTGGTTGAAGTAACTCCGGCGTGTGCTATCGTGGATTGCGGGGGAATAGGGTATTCTATTCATGTTTCGGTGAACACGTATTCGAAAATTGCCGCACAGTCGGAAGTGATGCTTTATATTCATCAGATTGTACGTGAAGACGCACATTTATTATATGGTTTCTTCTCGAAAGAAGAGAGAACGCTGTTCCGGGCTTTGATTTCCGTGTCCGGTATTGGAGCGAACACGGCAAACGTGATGTTGAGTTCTATGACGGTCGAGGAAATTACCGGGGCAATTCTCACGGAAAATGTGAACGCGATCAAGAGCGTGAAGGGAATAGGTATCAAGACTGCCCAGCGCGTGATTATTGAATTGAAAGATAAACTCGGAAAAGAGGGCGTTGCTGTCGAGAGTATTAATTTACCTTCAAGTGCCGTTAGGGAGGAAGCTCAAGCAGCGTTAGTGATGTTGGGTTTTGCTCGGGCACAGGTGGCTAAAACATTAGATAAAATTTTGGCTACTAATAGAGTGGAATCCGTGGAAGAGTTAATAAAATTGGCACTTAAGCATTTGTAATTAGGTCTCCCTCTCCCTTGCCCAACCTTTCCCTATGGTTGGGCTATACCATGAACGTAGCATAAACGTAGCATGTTCGTGGCATGAACGCATGTAAGCGTTTTTGATTCGATGGAGGAGAGTCTTTGCACGCTTGTTACCCTAGAGCAACGATAGACATCCCCCGGGGTGTTGTCGGGTTTGATGTTTCCAACGTGCTGCAATCTAGCCTGTTGTAAAAAACTTTAAAAATAGTGGTCAGAAAATTTGGAAAAAGGGAATTTCTTCGCTTATCTTTGCACCCGCTTTCGAGAGAGAGGGCAGGCGACGGGAGAAGCTTAAACGAGATACTGGAACGAGAGGTTTTAGAAACCGCCGAAAAAAGTTTTGAAAAAAGCTTGAAAAAATTTGGAGGTTGAAAAATAAGCATTACCTTTGCAGCCGCTTTCACGATGAAGGCCGGAGGGCAGGATAGAGGGGCGATAGGAAACGATAGAAGAAGAGTTCTTTAAGATATTGAAATGAA
>NZ_JAKNJD010000025.1:0-22940 GCF_022132345.1 Butyricimonas sp. DFI.6.44
CTCTCTCGAAAGCGGGTGCAAAGATAAGCGAAGAAATTCCCTTTTTCCAAATTTTTTCACCAGTATTTTTAAAGTTTTTTACAAAACACTAGACATCAAAGCCTTGAAGAAACACACGAGTGGACATCTCTTGATTCTACACCATCTATCACACACGGTTTTATAGTCAATATGTAGTTTCCTGAAATTGGTTTACTCGATTTGATATTCAATAAATTAAAAAATGTAGTATTGTTGTAATCTACTGCTACAAGTTTACTTTAAATAAATGATACTTCCTATCAAAGGTTTACTTTCTTTTCCTTCTCCCGGGGAATTCCCCGGGAGAAGGAAAAATCGCCCGGCTCAAAACATTACCCTGGCAAATTTTTTCATTTTGTCCTTGTAGGCTTGCTCCGGCACTTGACAACAAACGGCCAGGTGTGGTCTTTTCTTGTTGTATATTTCAATCACCCTCTTGACGTGTTTCCTGGCGTCATGAATATTTTTCAACGGGATATCGTTCAACCATTCTCTCTTTAAAATCCCGTTCACCCTCTCGGCGATAGCGTTATCGTATGGAGAGCCGTCCTGGGTCACGCTGACACGTATCCCGTGCAATTTCAATATCCCCGTGTACAAGGCCGAACAATATTGACCGCCCCTGTCAGAATGATGGATCAAGTCCTTGAAAGAGCCGTGTTCTCCGGTCTCTAGGGCATGGTACAAGGCTTTCACCGGACCAGACGAATCCAGAGTCGGGTGTACATCCCAGCCCATGATCCGCCTCGAGTAAGCGTCCGTCACCAGGGAAAGGTAAACAAAACCTTTGCCCGTCGACAGGTAAGTGATATCGCTAACCCATACTTGGTTAGAGCGCTCGACTCGAGTGCCTTTCACCAGGTTCGGGTACTGGTGACACCACGCGCGGGAATCCGTGGTAATGACGCGATACTTCTTCATTTTTACCATCAAGTCATGCCGGTGAAGCAAACGGGAAAGCCAATCACGACCAACCATCAAACCGTTACCCGTTAGCATCCGCCACAACTTCAGAACCCCCAAACGAGGCAAATCACGACGGATCTCTTCAACAATGGAAAGAACGTAACGTTCACGTTCTTCCTCGTCGTTACTCGAGCGAAGGCTCTTGTAATAAGCCTGCTTGCTGTAACCTAGCGAGTTGCACAGGTATGCTGTCATCGCTTTGCCCTCCCGAGCTTTTTGGCGGTCACTAATCCCGCTAATAACATCTCCTCGTGGTTTTTTTTTACATCCACGTGAAGACGGTCTTTAGCTAACTCAAGCATCAGCTCGTAAGCTTCTACAAGTACCTTTTGTTTCTCTAACTCCTCGCGTAAGTGTTCCAGTTCTTGAACTTCCTTGTCTGTCATTGATAATAAAGTTTTAGGATCATGCACTGGTAAAGATAAGCGTTTATAACTTGCTTCCGACATCACTCGGGGTTTATATTTAGTCAACCATCCATGGAAGGTAGAAGAACTGACATCATACTTGCTTAAAACCTCCGCGTAATCTAGTTCCTCGATCAAACGATCACGAACTGCCGACAATTTTACCCGAACGGGGAAATGACGATGTTTGATAATTTTTGCTAATTCTGACATTGGTTTACTATGGTTTACAGTAAACTTTTTTCAGGGTAATACAATACCATATTCCCAACGAATACTCCCTCTCTCACGTTTCCCCCTCGTGGCACTCTCGTTTCAAAGACCTTCGGGAAGGTTTTTGAAACGAGTTTGAAAGGAGTTTAAAAGGACTTTGTTCCCTGTCTTCTCCGGAATTACTCCCTGTCTTCACCGGGGATCTATCTCATCAATAAATTGACAAACAAAGCACTCCATCAAAATCAACAAACCTTCCACCGGAGCCCACCGATAAACTTATCCACGAGACCGGTGAATATTAAATAAACCTACTCCTCGTCCCCCGTTTTCGGGTTCTCCCGGGAAGTATCCAATATATTAAAACAAGACAAAACGTTTGCCCGGTAATAATCACCCATCGGGATCCATCTATCCCGGGCACGCAAGGAATTGCCCGCCCACGTGTCGACATAACGCAGGTTCAATATAAAACCCCGATGCACACGAACAAGATAAGCGTCCGGCAGTTGCCGTTCCACGGCACCCAAACGACATGCCACTGTAACACGGGATTTATCTTCAAAATAAAAATAACAATAATTACCCGATGCCTCGATACAGAGGATATCGGCATAAAAATATTTCTTGTAATACCCGTCTTGACGAATAAACAAGCCATCAGCCACCAGCGGTGACAAGCATGAAGGTGCGATTACACCCGATAAATTTGTTTTCATTGACAATTAATTTTATGCCTCATGAAATATTTACCGACGGGCACGAGATTAACTTGTATACAGTGAATAATTGTCAAATCGACATTTATTACACGGGATGAAACGCCTTTTCCCTCCATTAATACAAAAATACGAAACAAGAGGGAGCCGATTTGTGTTCAACTCCCTCTTTATTCTCATCAAGATAATACTATCTCAATTCTTATTTTTGTTAATTTTCAACCTGTGAAACTTCTTATTCTTTGCGCATGTAACTATAAACCACTCACGCACGTTTTGATATTTTGCCAAATTCAATTCAACCAAGGTGTTTTATCATCCGTCACGATAACAGTAAATGCGTCTTCAACAACATCACTCCCTGATACATTCGCCACTCGAAAAGACAAGACATATTCACCAAGCGGTATTTTCGTGTACAAAGGTATCTCCAATCTTCCTTCTCCCACGATAACCAATTCTTCTTTCAACACCTCTGCATTCGCTTTTTCCCCCTTTACTTTTACACTTTCCAATGTCACGAGTAACGGACGAGCCCCTTCCACTGTTCCTCCATAAAATCCCAGTGAAACCCACGGCGCATTATTTTTTATCCTCGATTTATAAGGATAAGTAGGTGGATCCCAAGGTGCACTACCCGGTTTCATAGTTAATGTATCATCAAGTGTTAACCCAGATATTACAGTCATTGAATTCAACGGATACTCCATAGCAGAAACGTCCAAATAACTAACATCTTCATCATGACATCCAACCGCAATTCCCAATAATGTCATTAAAAAACCAATTACTAATATTTTTCTCATAACCATATCAATTTATATCAGTACCTATTTTATGTGAGTCATCCAAAGAATGTAGCATCCCGTTTTTCACTTTAATACCGGAAGAAGCGATATAGGCTTTTTGCCCATTATCTTTCATAACCAATTCCAAAGAGGTTATCATCACGTTAGGATTGTCTTGGAATGGTGTTTTAACAGAATAAAACCACACGGGATTATTCGCCGCCGCAACAAGATTCACGCCACCATCGCCGGTTTCTGACGTCTTCTCCGGAACATCTTCACGCTCATATACTTTATTAAAGACATAACGCAATATAACTTTTCTACACAATGCGGCATCAATTTCCTCCACTTCCCGGTATTCATGATCCCACATCCAACGTCTAATCGTATTATCTACCGGTCCTAGAAACATGATCTCTTTATAATCAGATTCTTCCCCATTAAACATCGATTTTAAGCCAGCTCTATCAACCATCTGTTTTACTAAAGACCAATTATAGGAATCTGTCTGGAAATATTCATACATTGTTTTTTCCTCGTGTGTTTTCGATAGCCCTGTATCAATAAATCCATAATCCGTTCCACAAGATGTAACGATAAAACCAAGCAAAACAATTGCTATACTATATATTCTTTTCATCAGCGTAACGTTTAATTAAAATTTCTTACTATACCAGTACTTGTTAGGCATCATTAACTTGTTATATTCCGAAGCATCCCTATCAATAGGCAAATACAATGCACCATCTTTCACCTCCTGCTCTGTCAAAATACGGAAATTAGCGGGCAATTCCGTTTTATAATATCCTTTATTTCGCATAATATCAAAGAAACGATGGTTCTCGTAGATTAACTCTCTTTCTCTCTCTTGGAATATAGCGTATTGTAACCCCTTGGCATCATTTGCTGCCGGATACGCATCTGCTTTTGCACGTGACCGGATACGATTCAAATCCGCGATTGCCTCGTCCGTTTTTCCCAAGAAATTTCGTACCTCAGCTCTTAAAAGAAGAATATCGGAATAACGCCATAATATTTTATTACAATCCATATTCACGTATTTTTCCGGTTGATTCGGATCATCTGTATATATAAATTCTTTATTAAACTTTTTCACGTATGCTCGATTAACAGCCACCTCCGGTAATCCCCCTACAACCTGCGTCATAACCCATCCCGGGAAAGGTTCATACACCTCAATACGAGCCGGTTCATCCGGCCAGGTAAAGGTTGCCTCCGGATCATAATGTTCTACATCAAAATAAGCAACCTTCCGTTCATCCGCAGTATTCTCTCCGTACAAATCGTTTATTAATTTACAGCTAACACTAATATCAATCCGATCTCCTTCATAAGAACCATACTTATAAGGATACCCCCATGCACTCGCACCCACGTAAAAATCTTCTCCCGGCATAGTTTGTGTATATTTCGTATTGAATTCCAACTCTAAAATAGCCTCTTCTCCATAACGAGAATTCAACGTATTTTTCTGCAAATTCTCTATTGTTGAAGCTAAGTTGACATACCCTGCTAATTCTCCATTCGCATCAACAAGCATCGAAGCGTATTTCTCCGAAGCTTCCCAATACTCTTTCGACTTGTCTGGAGTAATTCCTTCTTCCACTGCAGCTCTCCACGCGTAAAGGTGTGCTAATAAAGCTGCCGCACTCTCTTTATTACCATATTGCCGATTGTCCATTTGCGTTCCATCAGCATATTTCAAATCCCGATATCTTGGCAAATACTGAAAGGCCCGTAACGCATTGCGAGTTGCTTCTTCCAACAAATCGTGATTGGAACTCTTTGCCACTTGCGGAGCTTCATAATCATTATTTACAACAACCGGAGCTTCCCCCCAACAACGAGCAAGGTCAAAATAACACATCCCTTTCAAAAAAGCGGCTTGCCCCCAAAAATAGTTTTTAGCCTCTTCGGTCCAATTTGATTTCACGTTATATTCCACGATATTGGCATACCCGATAGTAGCATAATGTCCTCCCCAATATCCCGTATTCATCATCTCGTTATCCCACAAATGCGCTTTAGCATCCACGTAACTAGCAGGCCCCCCGAAACCCGCTACCGCTCCATTACAATACGCCCCGGCTTTTTCTTGTATTTTCAATTTTGTAAATGTCCCTTGAAAACAAGCCTGAGCATTGGAAAGTACGGCTTCCATCTCTTCCGGTGTTTCCATGGCATTCGTGTAGGTTACTGCATTTTCCGGTGTCAAATCGATAAAACTATCGCAACCGGTAAAGCTTGCCACGCACAATCCTAATATTATTAATTTTTTCATCATATCCTATTAAAAGTTTACAGTTAAACCTAAAGTTAACTTACGAGCCAACGGATAAGCCCGATAATTATCAATACCGGTAAATATACTCACGACTTCTGGGTCCTCACCGGAATAACCCGTGATAGTAAATAGATTCTCCCCGGTAAAGAATACCCGAACATTATCCAATTTTATCTTTCGACACCACTCTCTCGGCACGTTATAACCAATAGTTAATTGCTTCAACTTCACGTAATTTACCGTTTCCACCTGACTAGACAAAACCCCTCCTATCAGACTAAATTGTAACATCGTCGCATCAAAATAGGATAATTGCGGATAAATCCCTTTTATCGCAGCATCTCCCGGTTTTTCCCAGAAACGTACATCATCAAGATCTACGTAAAGATTTGAACCGCCAATAACCTCTTTCGGGTCCATTGAATCAGAACGATACATACAAGCAATCTTTCTTCCGAACGAGTAATTCAACAACACGTTTAAATCCCAATTCTTCCAACGTACCTCATGAGCCCAGCCACCATATATTTTCGGCAATGTTTGTCCCATATTACGTTTATCCCGATAGTCGGCAATTCCGTCTCCGTTCATATCAACCACTTCCTTCATTCCAACGCCGAAAGGATATTTATTATCTGCCAAATACATCGTGTATTTTTCACCATTAGGCGTATAGTATGTCGGAATCTCCGATTCATGTTCATAGACTTTCCCATGCACGAATGCCCACAAATTATATAACGGTTTACCTAACATATGGTGAGGAATCCCGTTCGTTAATCCCACATCTTTACCATCAAAAGTCTTTTTCAAACGATTCCAGTTACGGGAAGCATTAAAACGTGTTCTCCAACTCCAGTTTTCTCCACGAATAATATCCCCGACCACTTCAATCTCAAGTCCCTCGTTGGAAATATCATTAGCATTCACCCATCGATTTTCATACAAATAAATCGTTTTTGGGATCTTGGAATTAGCAATCACTCCCGTGGACCAACGATAATAATAATCTATTTTAAATTTTAACCTATAATCGAAGAAATCCATATCTAAGCCGAAATCGTATTGATCATGTTTCACCCATTTCAACTCACGATTAATCATCCCTCCGTTCTTCAGCGCATTATCATCTATATTCATCAACGGACGCCCAAGAAATTCTCCTCCGGGAATCATCAAACCATGCGCCCGATAGGCGTCAGGAAATATTTCTCCCGATTTCCCATACGATACTCTAAATTTTCCATAACTCAGCCACCATGCCCAATCCAAGAATTTTTCCTCTGAAAAGGCCCAACCTAAAGCTACTGCAGGAAAATTCGCATATTTATTTTTATCACCAAAAACCGAAGAACCATCCTGACGGAATGTAAACTCTGTCAAATAACGTTGCTTATAGTTATAAGCAACACGCACAAACCAACTCACCATTGAAGTTTCTTCGAAATCAGACCGAGCGTGTTGAAGTATTTTATCTCCATCGCCAACCGTCATATTAGCCGCCGGCAACTCAGGAAATCCCTCGTAGATGTAATGAATTTTATCACTTGCACCACCTCTTCCTTGTCCAAAATTAAAATTCCCCGTGTTTTTCTGGAAAGAAAGCCCCGCTAACAAATCAATATTATGAGATTCATTAAATGATCTTTTATAACTAAGTAAATTTTCATTCAACACGGACAGACGTCTTTCTATTTCAGATTTAGAAGTGTTCAATCCATACTTATCTAATTTCCTCGGTAAAAATAAATTCAATGTGGCAAGACTAAAGCTGGCCGAGCCATTCAAACTCAAACGTAAACCGGGAAGAATATCATAATTTAAAACAAGCGAAGCCTTCAAATCAAACGATTCGTTCTTCTCCGATTGCTCGTTGATCGTTTCCAACAACTTTTCTTCTATCCAACCACCACCCGGCAGAAATGATGATGTTTTTGTCGGATCCACCGGCATCTTTTCAATCTTTTGAGCAGATTTCATTCCTCCGGTTGCATCTCCTCGTTGTCGAGACATATAAGTCAAAGAAATCCGAGAATCTACCAAGAAATTTCTCACCGGTTGAACATTCAAGTTCGTCAAAAGATTTACACGGGTAAAATCACTACCATACCCGATCCCTTTTTCATCGTAAACTCCCGCACCTATCAAATATTGTGTTCTAGCGCTTCCTCCACTTGCTTGAATATTCGCATTTAAGACTTTTCCGGTTCGAAACGCATACTTAAACCAGTTTGTGGCATTATTATAAAACGGATTCAAACTATCTTGTATTACACTAAATACAGGATTTTGTCCTTCTTGAATTCCTACTAAAGATTTATGCCAAAAACCGTCGTACACTGCCCCATAACTATAAAGGCCATAGGCTTCCTGCAAATTGTGCGGAAATTTATAAATCCCGGTTACAGGATCCTGATAAGGCCTCGTCTGGTTTCTCAACGCCGTTAACGCATAATCTCGTACTGCACGTCCCGCTGTTTGCTCAGGAGTCGAAGGCAATTGAGACCAAGAATAGGACACATTCGCTGAAAATTTAGCTTCCCCTTCACGCCCTTTTTTCGTGGTAATCAGAATAACCCCTCGACCTGCTCGAGAACCATAGATTGCGGCAGAGGCTGCGTCTTTCAAAACTTCAATAGATTCAATGGTAGCCGGGTCAATAGCAGAAAGAGTATTCGTACCCGTTACCGGCGAGGTAAATCCCTGCATAGGAATACCATCCACCACGTACAAAGGTTCCCCGTAATCACCCAACGAAAGTGAATTTTGGTCTATCAATGAATTATAACCGCGAATAGCAACAATAGCCCCACCCCCACCGGGAGCTCCGGACATATTCGTGATTTCTACTCCCGCCATACGTCCTTGAAGAAGAGACTCCAAACTGGAAGAGGGTATTTCCTTTATTTCATCCCCTTTCACGCTGGAAACCGAACCGATCATCTCTCTCTTTTTACGTTCACCATACGCAACAACCGTCACTTCATCCAACCCTGCCACATCTTCTTCCATCTTAACAACCAGCTCTTTACCAGATTCAAAATTCACCTTTTTTGTTTTAAACCCGATAAAAGACAAAGAAAGAACTCCTTTCTCCACCGGAATCACTGCATTAAATGCCCCTTGGTTATCTGACACAAAACCAACTTTAGTACCATCCAACATAATTGTCACTCCAGGCAAAGGTTGTCCCTTCATATCAACAACCTTACCTTTTACACGGAATTCATTCATTGACACCGTCCTATTTTTTATAATGACATGGTTTTCCACGACATTAAAATCAAAACGGGTCTTTTCCAGACATTTGGTGAGAACTTGTTCCAATGTAACGTCCTTGAAAGATTCGGTAATCTTCACGGTTTCATTTTTCACGTTCTCACTGTTGTACGTGAAGGTGTAGTCGCTGTTTTTCCCTAAATAATCCAGCACTTCCATCAACGAAGCGTCCTTGAAATTCACCGTGAACTTCGGGACGGCTTGCGCCACGGTTATTCCCACGTTTCCTATGACAAGCAAAGACAATAACGCAAGGAATTGTCTTAAAAACCTGTCATTCCTAAAAATCCGCTCTTTTAAAGAGCAATGAATCGGTTTTTTTTTCATAGATTTGTGTTTTAAACTTGAAATTTAAGTATGAGATAGGCAAAGAGATACGAGGCTCTTTGTCTATTTTTCTTTTATAATGATGGTATCATTTATCTTTATAAACCGGAAATCACCTGTTCCCTCCAGTACCCGCAACACGCTGTCCACATCCGGATATCTCTTTACCATGGTCGTGTATAAAACATTCCCGACTTTCGGCTCCTCGAAACGGAACGTGCAGCCGTACCACTCGCCCAGCACATCCACGATCTCCCGCAACGGCGCCTCTTTAAAGGCAAACAGGTTATTCATCCAACCCGTAGAATATCTCACATCAACTTCACGCACCCCGATGCTCCCGTACTTTGTCAAGAAAGCCTGCTCCCCCGGACGAAGTTCCACGCTATCCTGTTTCCCGTTTTTCATTCGCACGCGCCCTTCCACCAATGTAGTCTCACACGATACATCGTACGCACTCACGTTAAAGCTCGTTCCCAGCACGTTGATCACGGCAGAAGCCGTATTCACTACAAAAGGATGGTCAGCATCTTTCACCACCTCGAAGAATGCCTCCCCTTTCAGGTACACGATTCGTTTATTTCCGACAAATGTATTCGGGTATCTCAATTCACTCCCGGCATTCAGCCACACGTAGCTACCGTCGTACAACGTTACTTTTATATTTCCTTGTTTCGAAGTCGTCAGCACGTTATACTCGATTTCCTGCATTTGGACAAGTTGAGATTCGTCGGTCTTCTCTTCTACCGGAAGAACAAGTTTGCTATCACTTGTGTTTACAGCCAATTGTTTCACGGAATCTTCCGGGTAAACCACCTTTCCTCCGGTTGTCACCAGCGTCGCAAAAGGCTCCATTCGTCCTTTGGGAACAGAAGAAAGCGGAATTGTCTTTGCCTGTTGTTTTTCTTCCGCACTCCAAAGAATCAATACTACTCCCACTAAGACCGTGGCAGCAATCCCCGAAAGATATCTCATCATCCGTGCACGTTTCCTGCGCCTTATCCTGTCATTTATTTTTTTGAAAGGTGCTTCTGTGTCCACGTTATTCATATCCGCTATCCCCTCGTAAAGCATATCCGCCTCCCGAAGTTTCATAAATAATTCCCGATTCTTCGGTTCCAAGCACCAGACCTCCAAGAACTTTTTCTCGTCAACGGAGATTTCTCCACGAAGAGACCTGTAAATCAAATCACTTATCTCTATATCCTTCCTTATTCTTTTCATAGACATACTTTTTACCTGCTAACAAAAACATATTGCCAATAATACAACCAACATGAGAACGTACTGGTTATAATCCGACAAATGGATTCTTAAATCCTTATAAGCTTGTTTCTTATGAGTTTTAACCGTGTTTATACTCAACCCCAATTCTTCTGAAATCTCATCATAACTATATCCCTCCAATCGTAATAAAATAACATCCCGCTTCACCCCTCCCAATCTATTCACTTCATCCAATATTCTAGCTTTCAATTCCTGTTCTATAATCAAATGATTTACATCAATCTCATCTACATAACTCTCTCTCAAACCTAACATTTCCATCTCAACCTTATGATCCCGCATATAGTTCAAGGATTTATTCTTCAAACAGCTATATAAATACGACTTAAACGTAAGTATATTCGGGAAACAATATGCTTTTTCCCACATATACAAGAAAGCATCTTGAGTGAGATCAGCACTAATATTCTCATTTTTAATCAACTTCAAAACAAAAGTATAAGCCCTAGGATAAAACATATTAAAGACAGCCTTAAATATTCGGGTATCTTTCAAGTCTATTTCCGACGTTTCAATATGTATTCTTTCAACTGTCATATTTTGCATTCCATGCATTAATTCTCTCCTAAAGCACAAAAAAAGGAATTAGGGGTGAACCCAAAGTCCATTTTTTTCAATTTATTTTTATCCATTTCATGGCATCTGCTACGATAATGACATCTTTTCTACCCTTGGTGCTTTTATCCGATAAAACTACATTTACTTCACCCCCAGGGAAATCAAATTCGCCAAGACATACCCACCCTTGATTATCTTTAGGCAAAGCAATATCCATATTAACCTCCACCTCTTCACTCCAATCTTTACACCCGACAATATAATTATAAACAATATCACGCGGTCGTCTCTCCACGCTACTCTTCTTATACACCCATCCCATCACCCGATACTTCCCTTTCTCGGGCAAAACAGCACACCACGTAGCGGTAGATTTTCCTTCCCCACTACACTTGCAATAACAACTTTGAATAGAATCCCCGTAGCTATAGGCATCCACGACTGGTATCCAACGGGTACTATTCACAACCTCACGCATGGATTTATATACACGTTCTTTCTTTTGGAAACGCTGCAACCAAGTAATTTCTGCATCATACAATCCAAAACCGGAATCTTCATTATCTACCAATATCACATCAGCTTCCGGCTCAAACAACCGAGAGGAAATCTCTTTCCACTCATTCACCAACGTTTGCTCTTCCCTACCGCCTTCCTGTATCCAGGATGAAGGCATTTTCCTTTTCGGACGATTAGAAGACAATCCGAAAACAATCCCTTTAGGTGACATATCCGTTACAATCCGAAACTCTTTCGCCTCCCCGGCAAGCAAGTGATTCCTGTACAACCTCACCCCCGAAAAATCACTACACTCTACGGATAAAATTCCCTCTGTCTTCCCCACGTTCATCACCTTTCCTGTCACCTCATAATTATATTTCGGCAATACCATCTCTCCCGCTTTTTGCACTGCTACCACGGGATACGCCTTCACGACAAAATCTCGCACCCAATAAAATTGTTCATGCCGGGATGCCATCCATTCTTTTGCGACAGTTTGCAAATCAACCCCCAATTGCGTCCGAAATTGTTGACACACTGTATCAAACGGAATTTCTCCAGCTAAATTTTCGTAAATATTATTCAACAATAATTTCACCTTATCAAAAGACACATCCAAAGTCAGCCTATCGGAGAGATCATCCCGCTTTAAACGAAAACAATCCCGTTGCTCTCCCCATTGCAAAGTATTATCTATCAAAAAATCAGACATTCCACGTCCTCGCCAATAATCAAGACCATCGAAATTAGATGTATTCAAAAAATCAGATAGTATAGACAACCCTTTCTCCTCTTTGCGTAAATCATTTAACACAACATCAATAAAAGGATATTCCGGTGAATACACTCGCCCTCCACTCTCCTCCGTCAGACCTTTAACACCGTACATAAAACCAGGACGATCTCCATTACTTTTTTCCGCCTGCATGATACCCCACAAAGGATGACTATTCAATTTCTCCACCTCCCCATACAATATACTTTTCCCTCCTAACCATCCCGTCACCCATTCCCAATCTAATTTTTCACTTTTCAAACATTCAGCGAGCTTTAAGCCGAAACCTCTCTCCGGCCAAAAAAGCATTCCCGGTTCAGCTTGTTCTTGTTTCAATTGAGCTATTCTCGTTTCCGTGTAAAACGAAACTGGAGTTTCAAAACAATATAATCGAGGATTTGTCGGTTCATACCACGACAAATTAGTATCCACCATGTCATCTAGAACAAACGGCAAATTATAATATTTATCAACACAAGTTTCCCATTTTCTCGTGTCCATTTTTTGAGGGAAACGATCCAACAACAACTGATACCCTCCCTTCGAATACAACACCCCTTCCACACCCTTAAAACGGACGGATTGTTTCTTGTATTCTCCACCACACAAAGAGATTCCCGATAACACTTTACTTGGACAGAAAAATAAAGAATCTCCTTTTCGAGAAACCACTCCCTGGGATAGCAACACTTTCTGCCGAGGGGCAACTACCGTTAAACTAAAACGTGTAAAATCCCGACCCGAGGCCATAGGCATAAGCGGATTCACCGGAGGATAAGCCACCGGATACCACATTGAGGCTGAAGTCAATAGCAAATAGTCATCTCTCACGAAAGAACCCCTTCTACCTGTAGGGAAAAAATAATCTCCTCGAAAAGTATCTTCATACCTATCTGCCGATAAATGCAAATCACAATACCTGTCATCTATTTTCCCCTCGTATTCCATGCGCATACAAATCGAATCCCCTGCCTCCAAAGGGTGCTTGACTACCAACACCTGTTTTTCCCTCTCCCATACTATTTCACGTCCCGCAATCTCGACCCTTTCCACTTGCAACCCTGGGTTCAAAAACAAAACACATGCGGCAAGCCTCTCCTTGTTGGGATTATAAATGACCAAATCACAAGTGACAGAAATACAACCCCCAAATTGAGAAAATACCATATCATTTTGCTTTACCCGACAAGTCACTTCATCCCAATTACGACGAAAACTTTCACAATATCCCTCTCGCACCCAACGATCAACTTGAAACTTCCACTCCAAACTACCGGCACAAAAACACCCTATAAACACGGCACTCCATCCAAGTAGCGTATACTTTCTTGTCATCATTCCATTATTGGCAATTCGCTCAACAAAAGGAATACTTAAACAAAAAAAACCAAAACCGATCAGGAGATAAACGGCTCGCTGCACCAAATACCCGCCTAAATTCACGTGTCCCGTGAACTCGGAGAATAAATTAGGAATCCCACTAGCCATAAAATCCCAAGTACCATGAGAATAATAAGGTAAAAAATAAAACGACACCCCCACGAAACCTAGTAACAACGTGATCACCACAAAACGAAAACGAATCCATCGACAAAGCCAAATGCCCAATCCATATATAAAAACAAAAGAAGGGACACTTAACGTTAGCATGTAAAAAAGATAATAACCAAAAGCAACCGGCGCCACACTCGTTAAATTTACCAAAAATACGGAACCGACAACCTCAATCACATTCACCATTAAAAAAGAGGCTAAAAGCCCTAGCATCTTCCCCCACTGGTATTCCTGATTGTCCCATGGCCGCGTATTCAATGGCTCCATCGCATTATAGCGTCGCTCACGATAAGGTTGTTCCGTAGCTATAATTATCAAAAATAAGGATTGAATCAGACTAAACAAATATGCGTTCACCAAAGGCATAGCACAAGGAAGGGCAACCATCTTCCAATTTGAATAAGCCTCCCTCCCTTGCCAATATATATGACATGCGATAACCCCCGTTACCGTCAACAAAGCAAATAATTGAAAAATCCATTGCCGACGATTGAGTTTCACCTCGTATCGGGCTATTTGTAACACATGACGTATATTCATACTTCTTTTTTTAAATCATCCAACGTTTTCTATCTTCCACCATCACCACTTGCCCACACCCCCCATATCTACTGACAATTTCGTTGTTACAACTATAGCCCTCCAACATTTCTTTAGGCAATACAACCAAAGTAATACGCAACATATCTTTTTCCGGAGAAAAATCCTTATTAATGAATAAATAATCACCAGCCTCCTCCACTCCAACATTTACCATCCCAAAACCTTGAACTGCATTTAGCTCACAAAAATATTCAAAAGCTTGCCCTGTACCTTGATAAAGACACAATACCACATCTTTGTCTCCAAAAATCCCCTGAAAACTTACATTGAATGAACCTCCGACCTCTACCACCAAAGTCTTTCGATATTCCACGGCTTTACAAAACATTGAGACTCCACTCAAAAAGAACACCAATAACATTAAAAATTTCTTCATTTTTTTTCACAAACCATTAATTTAAAAATTAAACATCTCTCTAAGCGATTCAAAATTCATTTTGACCACTTATAATACAACTCATGCTTCTAAAGCACCAAAAAGACGCTTTAGGGGTGAGAAAAATTCGAACTTTTTTTTTGAAAAAAAAATAATTTAAGAAAAGATCAAAAAAAATCAGAAAAAAACGATATCATTCTCCCTTAAACTTTGAAGATACATACGGAACAAAATATCCGGAATAAAATAAATATTATCTTCGACTGTCAACAAATTCAGTTCCATCAATTTACGACCTGCTGCTTGAACGGCACTGCTAGATGCCAGTGAATACTTACGAATAAAACCTATACTCATGACCTTTTGAGCTTTACCTTCCGCGGCAACAGCATACAGCAACTCCTTCTGGCGTTCGGGTATCCGAGACAATATCTGGCGATAACCGTTGCTGGCTTCCTCCAGCATCGCATCAATGGTTTGGCGCAGTATTTCCGTGGTACATATGCCGCCTACCGAAGTATTAATGAAAGCCTCGTGAAAAGTCTTTTGCATATAATTAGGTATTACCGTCAAACAAATCGTATATTTTCTGTACATCCGGCTCACCAATACTTCGTTCATACGCACTGAACCAATGACAAACGAAAGGTATATACTCCTCCTTCACGATGGGATGCAATTCCAAAACGAAAGTACTGTTATAAAATGGTCGGGCAGAAGAAAAAAACATTTCTGTCACCAAATGATGCTCACTACCCACAAAAATAAACGCACATTAGAGAGATGTTGGATATACGAACGCAACAAAGTCTCGATATTCTTTTCCGGGTATCGGGTTATCTGCTGGAATTCGTCAAAAGTCACGATACACGGTTTGTCTGCCTTTTCCAAACAATCAAAAATCTCTGAAAGAGTAAACTCCAGACGGCTAATATCACCAAGTTCCAAGCTGAAAGTAGGCATGTTATTTATGGGATCAAAACCAAATTTCACATTAATCGATTTTAGTCCACGAACAAACGTCGTCAACATTTTCTGACTCTTCGTGTGTTACAAATCGAAAACTCGCTGACCGAAAACATAAGTAAATTCCCGCAAACTAGAAGTATGCAAAATATCTATGTGGAACGTGTAATAATTGTCTGCACATTCCGGTTTATCGTAACAAAAATAAATCAACTTTGATTTCCCCATAGCCGAGGTGAAATTAAACAAAGATTTCCCCAGTTGGACAAAGTACGAATAACCTTTTTTGATTCTTCACGCCTGTCACAAAAATATTTTTCCGAGATACTACCGGTGATAACAAAAGGATTATTCATATTTCATTCATTTATTTGTTACAAGTGCAAAGTTATTATTTATCTTGAATTATACGATTTGTATAATTCAAAACATATAATCTAACATATTACCGGATAATAATTTGATTTCTGCTAATAATTTTATACATTTACAATATTCATTCAGAACTAAAAAAAGACAAAGTTATGGGCGGCGAAGGACACATGGCTGACATGAATCAGCGCATCAAACAAAACCAGACATTACTCCGGCGGCGACGTGAAAGGAGTAAAAACCTCCTTGAAACGATACGAGAGAAATCACATTCTCCCTATTCAAAAAATTTCTCGGTAGAGGAATTGGAACAAGCTGAAAAAGAATTCGCGTTCAAGGAACAGAGTGATAAGCTATATTACTTCCGCTTCACCTTTATATTTTTAGGCTCTATACTCTTGCTTGCCCTCTTGGCATTTTGGATATTTAAATAAAACGTTTATATGATTTTTGATTTACGATTTAAGATTACTCCCAATCCTAAATCGTAAATCCGAAATCATAAATCTTAAATTGTTTCCTCATTCAGCGCTCTCTTCACGAACTGTTCGATAAAATCAACCGTTCCCTCCACCCCCAGCAGGGAAGAATCCACCGACAGATGATAGGATGCGGCAACACCCCACTCTTTATCCGAATAAAAATTGTAATAATTAGGACGTGTCTTATCCATCTTGCGCACCAGCTCGCGGGCCTCCTGTTCCGGGATATGCTGGCGATTCATCACGGTTTTCACCCGTTCTTCCATATCGGCATGGATAAATATGTTGATACATCTTTTGTTGTCCCGCAAAATATAGTCGGCACAACGCCCCACGATGACACAGGAGTGTTCATTCGCCACTTTCCGGATTACATCCGATTGTATCTGAAAAAGTTTATCGTTTGAAAGGAAATCATTGTACTGGAACGGCCCGAACGTAAACCCAGCAGCAAAAGCCTGCAAGAGATTCCCCGAATTTTTCTCGTCCGCCTTTTCAAAAAATTCCTGACAAAGTCCGCTCTCTTTGGAAGCCAACGCGATCAACTCCTTATCGTAGAAAGCAATATTAAATCGCTTCGCCAAGGCGTGCCCTATTTCCTTGCCGCAACTACCGAACTGACGTCCGACGGTAATAACAAAATTCTCCATAAGTCTATCTTTAAGCTATTTCTTCTACAAAACTACCGTTTTTTTCCCAAACCTGTCGTCCATTATGTACAAATTTATTTACACATTCAGATGTTTTAATTGCCACCTCAACATCAACGCCGCCACAACTGTCGCGATGGCGTCCGCCACGGGCATACTCATCCAGACTCCTACCGTGCCGAAGAAATTCGGGAAAATCAACAGTGAAGGGATCAAGAACAACAATTGCCGGGTCAACGACAAGAAGATCGCTTTCTTCGCCATCCCTATGGACTGGAAGAAACTCGACGTCACCATCTGGAAACCGACCACGGGGAAACATACCACCACGATACGTAATCCTTCCACCGCGATATGAATCAAATCCGCGTCCGTCGTGAAAAGATAAACAATCGAGCGGGGGAACAACTGTCCCGCCAAAAATCCGGTTGTCGTCACCGCCACCCCGCAAAAGATCGTGTACTTCAACACCTGCTTCAACCGAACGTATTGCCGTGCCCCGAAATTATAACCCGCGATAGGCTGCATCCCTTGATTGAACCCCATCACGATCATGATAAACAAAAAGACCACCCGGTTCACGATACCGTAAGCCCCGATAGCCAAATCTCCCCCGTGAGCTTTCAGGCTCTTGTTGATCAGAATAACCACGAAACAGGCACACAGGTTCATCAGGAACGGCGATAACCCGATAGCCAACATTCCCCCGACAATATGCCGCTTCAACCCGAATATACCTCGTTGGAAATGCAGGAAACTCTTTTTATCGAAGAAGTGATGCAACTGCCAACTCAAAGATATCACCTGAGCCGCGATCGTCGCCAACGCCGCCCCTCTTATTCCCCACTCGAACACGAGAATAAACAACGCGTCCAACACGCAATTCACTATCACCGCCATCAGCGTCGCCGTCATCGCCTTCTTCGGGTAGCCCGACGCCCTCAGTACCTCATTCAGCCCCATGTAAATATGGGTAACCAGATTACCTCCCAGAATCACCTCCATGTATTCCCGGGCATACGGCAAGGTATCGGGACTCGCCCCGAAAAACAATAATATCGGGTCAAGAAACACCAGAGCCACCGTCATGAACACCAACCCGATAATAGCATTCATCAAAACCACGTTGCCCAACACTTGATTGGCGCTCTCCTTATCTCTCTGCCCCAGCTTGATAGCCACCAGTGTCGAGGCACCCACCCCCACCAGCGAACCGAACGCCGCCGCCAGATTCATCAACGGGAAAGTGATAGCCAATCCCGCGATAGCCAACGGTCCCACGCCATGCCCGATAAATATACTGTCCACCATGTTGTACAACGAAGATGCCGTCATGGCAATAATAGCGGGAATCGCGTATTGCATCAGCAACTTCCCGATTTTCTCCGTTCCCAGTACAAGTGGAGCGCTGTCCTTTACATCAGTCATTCCAATCTCCGCTTTCTATAATTAATTGTTTTAACGCTTCAATAGCTTCTCCTTCCGGCACACCCACGCGCACCATCGCTTTCCCGCGGAACAGGTTCACCTTCCCGTTCCCGGCACCCACGTAACCGTAATCGGCATCACCCATCTCCCCGGGCCCGTTGACAATACATCCCATCACGGCTATTTTCAAACGGCTCAAGTGCCCGAAAGCCTCCTTCACCCGTGCCACCGACTCCTGCAAATTATATAATGTCCGTCCGCATCCCGGGCAACTGATAAATTCCGTTTTATAACGGCGCACTCCCGCCGATTGCAAAATATCCCGGCTCAACTGCACGCCATAGAACGCGTCCGGCACCCCGGTGCAAGACAACCACAACCCGTATCCCAATCGATCCAAGAATAAACCTCCCAAATTCGCCGCCGCCAACAAACGAAGCGTCGATACATCTTTCTCTTTCGATATCAAGCGAATAATCACCCGGTTTTCAATACCTAAACGTTCAAGCCCCCCCAAGTAAACACGGTACACCGCAACAGAAGCCACATCCAAGGTAAGCACCACGACAGCCGACTTATTCTCCTTCAATTTTCTCGCCAAATCGGCATTCATGAACTTCCCGTTACGCACCTCCACGAAAATACCATCTCCCTCCACGGGACGCGAAAGGCGAAGAAACTCCTTGTCACTGATTAACGCTGCCGCCTTACGGTTATAAACATGCGCCACATCTATCATCTCGAAAGGCACGACCACGGTCACCGAATCCGGCAATTTTGTCAATTCCGGTCCCAGTGCCTCGGTATAAATAATCTCCGGGGCGCGTACTCCCCCTCGCAACATATCGCCGTACACCGGATCATTCACCGCTGCCACGTGAAAATCCAATTTCTCCATCACCGCTTCGTCTATGCAATCCACCTTGGATATATCCGCGACAAGCACCGGGCGCGAATAACACCCGTCTAACTTAACAGGTTCCACACCCACGTCAACGCGACTACATAATATACTCAAAGCTAATGCCTCGGGAATTTCCCGTTCCGGTTCCTCCGTCAGTGAAACCCGGATAGTATCGCCCAATCCCTCGTTCAAGAGAGTACCGATACCTACTGCCGAGCGAATCCTCCCGTCTTCCCCCTCTCCCGCTTCCGTCACTCCCAAGTGCAACGGGTAATCCATCCCCTCTTTTTCCATCTGCCGCACCAGCAAACGCACCGCCTCCACCATCACGCGGCAATCGCTGGACTTCAAGGAGATCACCACGTTATCAAACTCTTCGTCACGACACACGCGCAAGTACTCCATCGTCGCCTCCACCATTCCGGCAGGCGTATTCCCGTAGCGACTCATAATCCGGTCAGACAGGGAGCCGTGATTCGTACCGATTCGCACCGCCGTGCCGTGTTCCCGGCACACGTCCAGAAACGCAGTGAACTTCTCCCGCAACCGCCGCAACTCCTCCCCGTATTCCTCGTCCGTGTAAACCAACGTCTGGAACGTGGCGCGCTTGTCGACGAAATTACCGGGATTGATACGTACCTTCTCCACGTGTTTCGCCGCCTCCATCGCTGCCTCCGGGTTGAAATGTATATCAGCCGAAAGCGGTGTAGTGTACCCCCTCCGGCGCAATTCCGCGTGTATATTGGCTAAATTTTTCGCTTCCTTTACCCCGGGAGCCGTGATACGCACCAGTTCACCTCCCGCGTCAATAATCCGTATCGCCTGCTCCACGCAAGCCTCCGTGTCCATCGTGTCCGTGTTCAACATAGACTGCACGCGCACCGGATACTCCGACCCGATATAAATATCACCGACTTTTACTTGTTTTGTTTTCCGACGACCCATGTTTTAATTTTAGATTTTAAATTTTAGATTTTAGATTCCCATCACGCTACATCCTAAATTTTAAATTCTAAACTCTAAATTTTATTCATTATTCTTTTCAGATTCTGAAGGTTATGCCTATTCGCCATATCCTTCCCTTCCGGGGTGTAAAGATAGTCGATTTCTTCTTTAAAATGATCGTAAACCCGAGTTCTTACCACTTTCATCGTGGAATTTATCATCCCGTTCTGCTCTGTCAACGGTTCGGGCAGGATAGCCACCACCGCGGGCAACCACCTTTCCGGGAACAAATTAGCATAGCGCCCGCCAACCCGGTAAGCCATCAATTCTTCCTGCAACTTCTTTATCATCAAACGATAGGCATCCGGGGAATCCGGTTCCATGTTCCGTTTCCCGACATATTCCCGCAAGGCGGCTTTATTCGGCACGATCAACCCCGCCGTGTAAGGCGATTGATTGTTATACAATATACAATAATCTATGTACCCGGATTGCTCGGCTATCGTTTCCTCGATACCCTCCGGACTATATTTCTCCCCGTCATTCGCGATCAGCAATGACTTGAACCGCCCCAGCACGTACAGCCAACCCGCTTCGTCCAGATATCCCAGATCACCCGTGTGCAACCAGTCATCGACAATCGTTTCGGCAGTGCTTTTCTCGTTGCGCCAATATCCTTCCATCACGTTTCCACCCCGGATCCACAACTCCCCCTTCTGCCCGTGAGGCAACGGCTTCCCGTCCTCGTCGCAAATCAGGATATCCATCGGTTTTACCAGCGTTCCGGACGAACCGAAACGGTGGCGCCCGGGCGTGTTGGAACTAATCACCGGGGATGCCTCCGACAACCCGTAGCCTTGAAACATCGGCACGCCCAATGCCGCGTAATAACGTTGCAACTCGATATCCAACAAGGCACCGCCCCCGACAAAGAAGCGCAAATTTCTCCCGAACACCTGTTTCCTGATTTTCGAGAACAACACCGCGTCCCACAATTTCACCAGAGGTTTCAACAAGCATCTCCATCCCTTGCCCCGGTCGTCCCCGAAACCGTTGTATTTATAAACGAGCCTTAGTCCCGTCCGGTATAAACGTTCCGTGAAACGTCCTTGTGCCCGTATGCCCGCTTCTATATTTTTACGGAAATTCTTTGCCAACGCCGGAACGCTCAACAATATATGAGGTTGCACCTCTTGCAGGTTCACGGGAATATTGCGCAAATACTCCATTCCCGATTGCCCGTAATCCACCGACGCGACCGAAGCCCCGTTATACATGAACGAGTAAAGCCCCACCGTGTGGGCAAAACTATGATCCCACGGCAGGAACAACAACACTTTATAATAATCCGGTATCCGGATAAGCGAATCCGATTGCAACACGTTAGTCACGTAATTCCGGTGCGAGAGCATGATACCTTTCGGCTCGGCAGTCGTCCCCGACGTGTAAGAGATATTCACGAGGTCACGTTCGTCGATAGCCTTCACCCTTTCGTCCAGTTCGTTCCGGTGGCCCGCCAACCATTCCGCTCCCTTCCGCTGCAATTCCTCGAAACCGATATAACGCCCCTCGTTCACCGCGGAATCCAACACGATAATCTTCTCCACGCCTTGTACCCGATCTTCAATCTCTTTCACCCGGTTCAGGAAATTCGACGAAACAACCAGAAACCTCGCTTGTGAATGTTCTATCCGGAACACAATCTCCCCATCCGTCAACTTAATCGACAACGGCACGTTCACCCCCCCGGCATACAACATCCCCAGCTCCGAATAAGCCCATTTATTGCACCCCTCGCTCAACAACGCCACCCTCTCGCCACGCTCCAACCCCAACATACACAATGCCCCGGCGAAGTTCATCACCTCCCGTTTCACCCCCGTGTACGTCGTCGCCCTGTATTCCCCGTCCTTCTTCTCCCATAAATAAGGTCTGTCGGGAAACATTTCACAACTTCTCTCGAATAAGTCTATAATCGTCTTCATATCTTTCATCATACCCACAAAGCTAACAAAGAATTTCCATTCTTACGAACAAAACGATTCATTCGTTGTCATAAGTTACCATAAGGCAATGCCTGCAACCACAATTCCATGAAACGATCGTACACGCGATAGCCCTTATCGGATTTAAAAACGTATTCTTTATCCATCAACACCTTAAGAGCCGAATTGATTGAATATTTTATTCATAACCAATGATTTATAAATTGCGTAATTTGTGTAGCACAAAAAGTGCTACACAAATTACGCAATAACTTTTGAAAATAACAAATACTACTGTCAAAATAGGATTACTCTGTCCTGCCACCCATCCCGGCATCCCGTAATATTCTTTCCGTCTTCTTCTCCATGTAACAATTCGTGATATGCCAACGATGCTCGTCAAGCCAATACCTGTCCGCTTCGCGAGTTCCGGGATTCAAACCGTAATCTATACAGCCGAAATCCACCAAGCAAGTGACATCCCGGAACAACCGGTTCAATTCTTTCGCCGACAAATCATTGTAAC
>NZ_JAKNJD010000026.1:0-15000 GCF_022132345.1 Butyricimonas sp. DFI.6.44
TTATTTTTACAAAAAAAAAGAACTGTCTAAAACTTGTTAGACAGTCCCTTTCTTTGTTTGTAGGTTTTACAAACTAAAATTCCTCTTCTATGCCATTCATTTCATTCTGTTGGCGTTGTTGTTTTTTAGGGGTGGCTTTCATGTTGCCGAAATTGTAGCTTAGGGTGAAGCGGAATACTTGCCCTTTTCTCCAGCTATCGCTATCTTGACGGAAGCCGTTGCCGGAGGTGATACTATGCCAGTTGCGGGAATTAAGGATATCCTGTACGTTTACGCTGAAAGTAACTTTCCGGTTGAAGAACGATTTCCGGGCACCGAGATCTATGCTGTAATTGGATTTCCGGTGTCCTTGGGCAATGATCCGTCTCGAATTATAATTCCCCGTTGCCTGTAGGGAAATAGCGTAGGGAAGCATGGCATTGGCGATCATTTTGGCATTCCACGAGAAATTATCATCTTTTTCCCCTGTTACCGGGGTGTCGGTTCCTTCCGGCGTGTACGAGAAGCCGTCCAGCTTGTTGTAATAGAGATTCATGGTGGTCGTTATATCCAGAAAGCTGAAAAATTTGTTTTTTGCCACGATTTCGGCTCCGGTGGACGACGATCGCGTGATATTGGCGGAAGTGCTTTTCATCACGTCTCCCTCGCGGTAGCGGATACGTTGGATGACATCATCCGTGTTCCGATAGTACGCGGAAAGTGAAAGCGTGTGTTTTTCCCAGTTCTTAATGTAGTTTACCTCGAAGGAGTTGGAGAACTCCGGATCGAGGTACGGGTTGCCATACGAGATATTGAGCGAGTCAGTCATGTTCACGAACGGGTTTAGCTGCCATCCGCGGGGACGGGAAATGCGACGGGTGTAATTTATTTGTACTTTGTTGTCTTTCGGCAGGCTGTACGAAAGAAATACACTGGGGAACAGACTGAAGTAATCATTTTTGTAAGGTTTCACCTCGCTCCGGTGTTCCCCGTAACCCAATGATTTCGTTTCGGTATCCGTGTATTCTCCCCGTAACCCGACTTGTACCCCGAATTGGTTTAATTTGGTCGAATACGTGGCATATAGAGCCTGTATATTCTGGTCGTATATGTATTTGTTGAACAATAGTTCGTCCAGCACGGCAGATGCTTCCGTTGCCCCGGAATAGGTTTCCACGGGACTTTTCCGGTTGCTGAGCGAGCCTTTGTACCCGGCTTCCACTTTACTGTCTTCGCTGAATTTATTCACGTAGTCCACTTGAAATTCCCATGATTGGCTGCGGTTGTCGCTTTCCTGTTGTTGCCATGAAGCGGTTTCTTTTCCTTCCGGGTAAAACGAGTGTTGCTTGTACGTGTCCGTACCGTCCGATTTCCACAAGTCCCATGAAGCGCGGGCAGTGATGTTGCTGTTTTTATTGAATTCGTGTTTATAGTCCAGATTGATATTATTGCCGTTCGACGAATTCTTGGAATGCGTCAGTCGTTCGCTCGTGGTGAAAGATCCCGGCACGTTGCTCTCGTAACGGATCATATTGTCCGATTTCCGATCCCCGAAGTGCGCGAATGCTTCCAGACTCAAGTGATCCTTGGGGGTAAAGTTATAGGTAATTCCCGCGCGGACGAATACCGAGCTACCGTTCCGGTCACTTTTTCCTTTCTGGTTCAAGTAGGAAACGGGGTTACCTGCTTCGTCCGTGTTCGTGCGGTTGGTATTGTCTTCCCCCTCCGATTTCCTTTGCCGGTATCCGGCGTTCAGGTAGGTTTCCACTTTGCCGCTATTGTAGTTTATATTGGCGCTGGCATTATAGCCGCCCTGTGTATCGGCTCCGGTTTGTATGCTTCCGTAATAGCCTGCTTTCCGGTCTTTTTTTAGGATAATATTGATAATGCCTGATGTCCCTTCCGGGCTGAATTTTGCCGAGGGATTGGTGATCAGTTCTATCCGTTCGATACTTTCCGCCGGAATCTGCTCAAGTATCTGTGCTTGGTTATCTGCGGTCAAGCCGGATGCTTTCCCGTTAATCCAGATCGTCACGCTGGAATTACCCCGCAGGGAGATTTCCCCCTCGTTGTCCACTTCCACGGAGGGAATATTGCCGAGAATATCACTTGCCGATCCTCCCGCTTGAGAGATGTTAGAGGCCACGTCAAAAACCTTTTTATCAATCTCGAACCTCATTTGAGCGCGTTGCGCGACTACTTGAACTTCGCTGATTGCTTGGGCATCTTCCTCCAGAAGGAGGTTGCGCAGGTTGATATTTCTCTCTTTCGAGGAGATCGTGAACTCCTTTTCCTGCGTCCGATACCCGATATAGGATGCGGAGAGAATATAAGTACCGTTTTTAATTCTACTCAAGTGGAACACTCCGGTGGAGTCGGTCACTGTTCCCGTGACTAACGTTTTGCCGGAATCTTTTGTCCGGATACTTACGTTTACAAACTCTAGGGCTTCTTTTGTCTTCGCGTCGATAATCTTCCCCTTGATACTTCCCGTTTGTCCGGTTTGCGAGAACACGGCAGTGCCCAATAAGACAAGGAAGATAGTCAAGACGACATCTTTCATTTTACTCATACACTTTATACACAATTTTGAACATTCCTCGGAGAAAGACAAGTCAATTGTAGATTTTAAATTCTAAGTTTCAAATCGCTTGTATCCTTGATCTTCCTCCGTGACAATAAGACAAATTTAATCGGAAAAGGTTTATAATGTCCTTGAAGTTTACTTTATACTTTTCTTTTTTTACGTTAGAAGAGGTTGTTAAAATAAAAAATTTCCCAAAATGAAGATAGTAACCAGCTCTCCGTCTGCTTCGCATCCTCCTTCTCTATAAACAGAGGAGGAGCTGGAATACAGTCTTGAACGTGGGAAAAGAGGTATATAGAGAGGAACTGTTTATAGTGGAGATTGTGGTAGTGGTTTTATTCAAAAGTGATGTCCTCGATAGATTCTTGACTTTATGCATTTTATAAACTTTAAAAACTTTATAAACTATTTCGGGTGACTTTTTCGTTTGTTTTACGTACCTTAGTCACAACAATTTATTTACCAACTTTTTAAAGTAAAGAAGAATGTACATTACTGAAGTTATAGGAAGAGAAGTGTTGGATTCCAGAGGGAACCCGACAGTAGAAGTAGATGTTCTTTTGGAATGTGGAGTGATGGGACGTGCTGCTGTGCCGTCCGGGGCATCCACCGGAGAACATGAAGCATTGGAATTGCGTGACGGTGATAAAAAAAGATATGGCGGTAAGGGTGTGACCAAAGCCGTGAATAATGTAAACACGGTGATTGCCGATGCGTTGTTGGGAATGGAAGTGACGGATCAAGTCGGTATTGACCGGACGTTGCTTGAACTTGACGGAACCCCGACCAAGAGTAATTTGGGCGCCAATGCTTTGTTGGGCGTATCTTTGGCTTGTGCCAAGGCTGCTGCCAATGCTTTGGAGATGCCGTTGTACCGTTATATCGGTGGGGTAAATGCTAAAGTTTTACCGGTTCCGATGATGAATATTATTAACGGGGGGTCTCATTCCGACGCTCCGATTGCTTTTCAGGAGTTTATGATTCGTCCCGTGGGGGCGGAATCTTTCCGTGAGGCTTTGCGTATGGGCGCCGAGGTTTTCCATAGTTTGAAAAAAGTACTTCACGATAGAGGATTGAGTACGGCTGTCGGCGACGAGGGTGGTTTCGCTCCCGCGTTGAAAGGGACAGAGGATGCGTTGGAATCTATTATAAAGGCTATCGAGGCTGCCGGGTACAAGGCGGGCGAGGATGTAATGATTGGTTTGGATTGCGCTTCTTCCGAGTTCTACAAGGATGGTATTTATGACTATTCCAAGTTCGAGGGGGCCACGGGTGCCAAACGTACTTCCGCGCAACAAGTGGATTATCTGGAAGAGTTGATATCCCGTTATCCGATCGATTCTATCGAGGACGGAATGAGCGAGAATGACTGGGATGGCTGGCAATTGCTGACAAAACGTATCGGTGACCGTTGCCAATTGGTAGGTGATGACCTGTTCGTGACCAACGTGCAATACTTGAAGAAAGGTATTGATATGGGGTGCGCCAATTCTATCTTGATTAAGGTAAACCAGATCGGTACTTTGACCGAAACGTTGGATGCTATCGAGATGGCTCATCGCGCAGGTTACACTTCGGTGACTTCACATCGTTCTGGGGAGACGGAGGATGCCACGATTGCCGACATCGCTGTTGCCACGAACTCCGGTCAGATCAAGACAGGTTCATTGAGCCGTTCCGATCGTATGGCAAAATACAATCAATTGCTTCGTATCGAGGAAGAATTGGGTGATAGCGCTCAATTCCACGGTCGTAAGTTTTCTAAGTAGATTACGAATTTTATAAAATAGTGAAAGTGTCCTGATGAAGGGCACTTTCACTATTTTTATCGTGTAACTTGCCATTGGAGATGGTGAAAAATAATGGCAGATGTGAATAATGGAAAGATATTTTTCTTAAACTTGTTGTTTAAATGTACAAGTGTGTTGCAATAATCGTGTGTTATTGTAATGATTATCAATCTAAATAGCAAGAATTATGAAAAAGTATTTAGCTGAAATGATCGGAACGATGGTTTTGGTGCTTATGGGATGTGGGAGTGCGGTGATTGCCGGAAGTGAGATCGGTTTCTTGGGTATTGCGTTTGCATTTGGTTTGTCCGTGTTGGCAATGGTTTACACGATTGGTAGTATTTCCGGTTGCCATATCAATCCGGCGATTACGTTGGGTGTGCTCTTGGCGGGACGAATGAGTGGCAAAGATGCCGGTATGTATATGTTGTTTCAAGTCATCGGTGCCCTTATCGGTTCGGCGATTCTTTACGTGATTTCTTCCGGAATGGGATTGGAAGGAACAGGTGCGAACATGTACGGGGAAGGTAACGCAGTGCCTGCTTTCGTGGCGGAATTTGTCTTTACCTTTATCTTTATTCTGGTTGTACTGGGGTCTACCAGTGCCAATGCACCTGCCGGGTTTGCCGGGCTGGCTATCGGTCTCGCGTTGGTGTTGATTCATATTGTTTGTATCCCCGTGACGGGAACATCCGTGAATCCGGCAAGAAGTATCGCTCCGGCGTTGTTCGAGGGTGGTAAGGCGTTGAGCCAATTGTGGCTGTTTATCGTGGCTCCTTTCTTGGGTGCTGTTTGCGCTGCCGGGGTATGGAAATATTTCGAGTGCCAGAAATGTAAATAAGATCAATATGTGATTTGATACGAAAAGTTTTTAGGGGTATAACCCTAAAAACTTTTCTTTTTTAGATACTTTTTAGGGGTATAACCCTAAATCAGTTTCTCCTGTCCCATTGTCGTTTAAGCCAAGCGACGATGATGGAACTTAGTACACCGCCCAGCAGGCTGACCGTTCCCGCGATCAGACTGTCTGCTATTTGCGAGAGAAAGGTGTTGATGCTGAGGGTGAAGAACATGCCGGTAAGAAAATAATTCATACAATTGAAAATTGAAAGTTGAAAATTGAAAATGAAAAATTCCGGCCGCCCGAGAGCGATGCCTGTGCGGCCGGAATCTGAAATCTAAAATCGTAAATCACTGAATCAATAAGCTGTCGGAAGCGCTTCTATCGAGTACCTTCACCGTGGGAAAATCGGATACCGGGGTGTCGTTATTACTTAAAATATCGAGCACGAGAGTCCATTCGTCGTATTTGTACGAACCGTCGGCGGAGCGGGTGATAAAGGTGAGAGTGCTGCTTTCGGGGCGTAGCTTTTGCGTGCTGACGCTGCTTGTTCCTGCTCTCCCGGATATGCCGCTACCGCTCGCGGGGGTGTTCCCGGGCGTTAAACTCACGCTTTGGAGGATGGGAGGCGCTCCTCCTCCGCTATCGTCGCTTTGGACTTCACCAAGGGTGGTTTGCCATGCCCCGGACGGGGTGGAGGTGCTTGTCCCGATTTTAATCTTGTCTGCAAATTCGGGTGGGATGACGATGCCCACGGGGGCGGAGTTGCCGTCGGCTCCCGTGATGGTAAGGAAGGACGATGCGTCCGTACCCGAATATACCCGAATAACGCGGGCGGATTGTTCGATGTCGGCGGCGTATATGCCCCGATTGACGATGGCTCTATTCACGAGACCGCCACTAACGGCGGGTGCGAGCGTGTATGCCGTGTTGTACTCGCCGGGGAGCGGGGCGTCGATGTCGCTGCCTTCGTTCCACGGCGCCACCTCGATGGTGGCACTGACGTTGTTCCCGTCGTTGCGCACGCGGAGGAGGTAGCGGGTGTTGGGCTTGAGCGTTGCTTCGACGGTGATGGTTTGTAACGTGCCGTTGAGAGTGCCGGTGATGGTGATTTTGTTTTTCTCCTCGCCGGAATAAGGGTAGAGGTAGAGAGCACCCGCGATGTATTCGGCGTTGCTGATATCGGAAGACGTTCCTATTTGCATACCTCGTTTCTCTAACGTGTAGGGAGGGAAAAACATGATGTTGCTTTTGTAACTTCCGTTGATTTGGGTAATCGTGAATCCCGTGGTGGCGGGGTTGCTGATGTCAAGACGCGCGACGAGGCGGTAGAGGGTGATGGGAAGCCCCTCGGCGAGGTACTCGGCGGAGAAGGGTTCGTCCACCTCTGTATAGCTTCCGTCGTTCATGGCGAGGCGTTTGGGGACGGTGCCGGTGGCGGGGAGGTAGGTATCGATACCTGTGTTTGCGCCTGTCCATGCCGCTATGTCCGCGTACGGGGTGGCGCTTGTCCGGTCGCTGCCGACGGGGATTGCCGTGTATGTCCTTGCCGTATTGTTGTCGTTTGCCACGGCGAGGAAACGGCGGAGGCGGTCGTCCTTGGGAATGCCGATGGCGGCACGGTAGCCGTCGGCATCGGGAACGAGCGTGAAGTCGTTGCCATTACCGCCGGGGGCGTACTTGTACATGCGTTCGAGGGTATAGTCCGCCTTGGCGGTGGCATCGTTGCCGTCCTGCGCGAGGTTGACGAAGCAGTAGATGTCGAGCGTGTTGACAACGGCTTCGGTTTCAATTATTTTATTGTCTGCCCGGGAGAGAATACCCGCCTCGCTTTTGGCTGTCGCCGCTTTACCCATGCCGCCGAGAGTGAGGGTGACCGCCTGCTCGCCGGGGTTCAGGCGGACGGGCAGGGTGGGATCGGTCGTGTCGAACGGCTTTTCGTCGGTGCAAGCTGCGGCTATTAGCACGAGAAGCAATTGAAAATTGAAAATTGAAAGTTGAAAATGAGGGGTTCGCCAAAGGGTTCGCCTGTGGCGAGTTGCAGGTTGCAGGTTGCCGGGAGGCGCGGGTATGGTAGGGTGTGCTTTCATGGTTGTTTATTTATTTTAGTTTCTATATTTTTGATTCCTTTTATTCTTTTCCTTTCTCTCATTTTCAATTTTCAACTTTCAACTTTCAATTTTCAATTGTTAATTGGCTCCGATGTTTCCTCCCTCTTCCCACCCGGAGGTGTTGGTTTGGAAGATGAGGGTTTGGTCTTTGCCGATTTGTATGGTGAGGTCGAATTCTTGTTGTATGTTGTCTGTGAGCCGTATACCCATTGTCCGGAAATAGGTGCTGAGGTCGACGGGGGTGATGAGTGGCGTGCCGTCACGGGTGAGGTGGACGGTGGGGCGACATTCGTCGGTGAGCCGCAAGGTGGTGAAGTTCGCCTTGACCTTGCCGCCGGCGAAGCCCGCCTGCACGGTGTACGTGCCTTTGCCTGCCTCGTCGTCATGACAGGGAAGGGTATAGTCGCCCCACGGGGAGCCTCCCGTGAAGCGGTAGCCGAGGGGTATGCCCTCGACGCACATGACGGGAGCGCCGTCGCCGCGGGCAATGGCGGGCAGCACCCCGTCCGCCCACTCGACGGTGAGGTTCAGCCGGGCGTGGGCGTGCATCAGCCCCACCCGGAGGCGGGTGACGCCGTGGCGGGGCACGGTGAACGAGGTGTTCCCGTGGTAGAGCCGCCCGACGCAGAGGTGGTGCGGGATGTCGTCGCCGCCGTGGCGGGAGGCGTTGTCCCGCGGTCGGGGATGCAGGTGACTCTCGGGCAGGTGGCTCGTGCCGGGGGTAACGTTCCGGAAGGTGCAACCGTCGGGCAAGGTGTTTGTCCATGTAATGAGGTTGTATTTACCCGGCGGAAGGCGGAACGTTCCTACCCCGGCACGGCATGAGTCACCCGGAAATTCGCCCACCAGCAAGCCGGTGGAGTCGTAAACGAATTGCCGGATGCCCGCCGCGGGAAATTCTCCCGAGGTGATGGATTGCCCGTCACTGCAAGTGTAGTCCACCCACACGTTGTAGGGACAGACAGCCAGTTCGGGGTCGAGGGTGCAGCTGGTGAGGAAAAAAATTAATTTTAGATTTATGATTGACGATTTAAGATTAAAAAACCGGTTGATTTTAGATTTATGATTTAGAGTCGCCTTCGGCGAGTTACAGGATTCATTCGCCTTCGGCGAGTTACAGGTTGCAAGTTGCATTTGCCTGCGGCAAGTTGCAGGTTGTTTTACCGGTGTTGGGGACGGTATTCCAGCTCCTCCTCTGTTTATAGAGGAGGTGGCAGTGGAGCTGACGGAGGAGTTTGTTGAGGCGGTAGTGCCACAACTCCCTCCCCCTTCCGGGGTGCTCCCTCTATAAACAGAGGGAGAGCTGGAATACTCTTTCGTCTTCGGTAAACTTTTCATCTCTATTATTCTAAATCTTTCTCATTTTCAATTTTCAACTTTCAATTTTCAATTGTTAATTGTTTTCTCCCACTCCACCACGAACTCCGTGCGTCGCAGGCGGGGGAATATATCTTTGAGCATATCGCGGTAAGGGTCGCCGTTGCGGAGGCGGATGAGGCGTGCTTCCCTGCCGTCGAAGATGTTGCATTCGCGGATGATTTGGAGTACTTCTTCCTTGTAGGGTTTGTCGGATTCGCGCAGAAGCCGGACTGTACCCTCCCAGTCTTCGGCGACGGAGTAGGCACGGAATAAGGTTTGGTCTATCGCGGGGTATGCCCGGCAGAGGTGCTTGAGCACGTTTGCCACCCGCAGGGCGGCGAGGTGCGCGTTGTGGTCGTATTTTCCCTCGGGGGAAGCGTAACCCGTGAGCGTGACGGAACGGATGGTGACAGTGGTATCCGCCAACAAAGGACGCAGTACGCTGTCGATGCGGGACAATTCCTGTCGATTGTCGCCGAAATCGGGCAGGAGGGTGTCCTCCCGACGGGATAGGCGAGATACATGATTCCTCGGCAAGAATGGTCGGCTAGTGCGTCGAGGGAATCGAGTAATCTTTCTTTCAGCACGATGAATTGCCGGATGGTTTCGCGAGCTTGCCGCAGGCTGTCGGATAGTGCTGCGTGGTCATCGCGCAACACGGTGTACTCGTCGGTGAGCGACACGTCGGGTATGACTGTCTGTACGCCTAGAATTTCGTCGGCGAGACATTCGCTGGTAAGGTAGCGAATGCCGAGAGCTGCATCGCGCATCCACGGGCTATAGGGTACTGTGACGGTATATTGCAGGGCGATGTCATGTCCCCGACGGAAGCGTAGTTCCCGGTAAATTTTGTCGGGAAGCCGGGTGAGTGCTGTTTCCCGGGCGTCGAGCTTTGCCCTGCGCTTGCCGGCGATGATGACGGCGGGAAGGGGGTTTTCCTTGCCCTTGCTCGCGAGCAGGGGTATAATGGTGACGGATGCTTTCCTCGACAATTGAAGACCGCGGGTAGTTACCGACAGTTGTACCGTGACGCTGTCGTCGGCGAGCGATACCCGTTCGAGAGTCACGCTTACCCGCGGGTGGAAGAATGCGGTGTCCGGCACGGTGGTGTTCGCGGTGGCGGTTTCGGTAACGTTCGCGAGGAATAAGAATAATATAATATAAGGTATTATTTTCATTTTCTCGTGTTTAGTTGATAAAAAACATGAGTGTCACGGCGGCTTTCGTGGGACCGAAGTAGTCGCGTTTGTAGCGAGCTTTGATATCGGCACAACCGGAACATTGGTATTTGTCGTATCGCAGCCGAATGTAGCCCAGTCCGAATGCCGCCTCCACGCCCCACCGTTTGCCGACAACCCAATGGTAGCCGTAAGTGATACCCGCCCCGAAGAGAGGTCCCCGGTAGTGATAGTTTTTCAAGCTCTTGATAAAGGATACGCCCCCGGTATCGAACCGTCCGACGAGAGCATGTACCCCGGCGAAGTGTCCCTCGAAAGTGCGGCAGAACCAATAGCGTAGTTCGGGTTGGAACAGGTAATGGCGCAGGGAGGTGTTGCCCTTGAAATCTACAAGGTTGTAGGCTCCCCAAAGATCCACGGTCAGGCGGGGATGGACGGCGAACTCGATACCGAAGTTTGGCGTCGCGGTGGCGGCATGCAGGAGATTGGTTTTTATCGCCACGTGGCGTTGTGCCTGTGTCGTGGTGACGGTTAGTAATAACAGTAAGCCGATACCTACCCATGTCGTGATATGATGGGACGCGTGTTTTTTCATAGTTCGAGGGTTTTAAGAAAAGGATAGAGAAAGTTAGCAATAACTGATCTGGGATAGTACACCCCAAAAATGGTGAATAACTCGTAGTCGTTTGACAGTTCGCGGGTTCTCTTCCTGTATAGCATTTCGACGACGCGCTCGACATACTCGTCAATAGCGGGGCAGGAGTACAAGGGTTGCAGCGTGTGAGTGATATCGTTGCAGAGAGGGAGTAGCGAACGGAAATACAGTTCGCAATAGAAATTATTGAGATCGGCGAATTGTATTTCCAAGGTTTGTCCCGGATTGAGTATTTCCACTTCCCATGCCGTGTTTGCCGGGATGAAAACAAGTTTACCTTTCCCCGCCCGACAACGGTCGAATCCGGGTATAGAAACTATACCGTCTCCGTCCAGAATAATAATCACAAGATTTTTATCTGAAGCCTCTTTTTCTATCCGACAGCTTTTAGGATAAATGTTTGCTGTTAAACACAATCCTCCTGTTCTGTCTTGATATTCAATGTTGCGATCCTCACTTGCACGCATCTTTTCAAGATTGTTTCACGTATTATTAAACGTTCGTTTAATAATATAAAAAAGAGTGTACTAAAATACCATATTATAGCTATACAGGTAATATATGATTTTATATATTTAATGTAATATTATTGAGTTGATATATAATTGATATCAAGAATGTTAGATGTCAAACTCACGCAAAGGTTTGCGTTTTTTTGAATTTATTTAGTCCATTAACAAAAAAAACAATACCTTTGTATCATAAATTCAACGATTTTTGATATATTTTTAATCTCGTTTTTGGTACTCTATGTTTTTGTAAATCTTTACTTTAGGGGAGAGTAAGTTGTCGTTTTCCTATGCCTTTTATTATGCGAGAAGTATTTTGGACGCTGTAAACGAGTGTTTTGTAAAAATCGCCAGTGTGGAGTACGATTTTAATGTAAAAATCGCCATTTGGAAAAAATACCTATCTTTTATGATTATGGAATACAATTATGGAAACGATAAAACGAATACTTGAAGATCGGATTGTAGAACGGATAACGCCCGGTAAGGCTATATTGATTTTTGGCGCTCGACGTGTGGGTAAGACGATTCTCATGCGTAAGTTGGTAGACAATTATCCCGGACGAGCGATGATGCTGAACGGGGAGGATTTTGACACATTGGCTCTGTTGGAAAATCGTACCATAGCGAACTATCGTCATTTGCTGGAAGGAGTAGAATTGCTTGCTATTGATGAGGCACAGAACATTCCTTATATCGGCAATATACTAAAACTGATCGTGGATGAAGTCGATGGTATCCGTGTGTTGGCAAGTGCGTCATCATCATTTGACTTGCTTAATAAGACCGGGGAGCCATTGGTCGGTCGGGGTACACAGTTTTTGCTTACGCCTTTTTCCCAGCGTGAAATAGCACAGACGGAAACGGCACTGGATACTCGCCGGAATCTGGAGGCACGCTTGATCTACGGTTCGTATCCGGAGGTAGTGATGGCTGATAGTTTTGAATGTAAGACAGATTACCTGCGTGATATCGTCAGTGCTTATCTGTTGAAGGATATTCTAACTATTGACGGCTTGAAGAATTCTAATAAAATGAGAGAGTTGCTCCGGCTCGTTGCCTTTCAATTGGGGTGCGAAGTTTCTTATGAAGAACTGGGAAAACAACTTGGCATGAGCAAGACTACAGTAGAGAAGTATCTCGATCTGCTGGAAAAAGTGTTTGTCGTGTATCGCTTGGGAGCCTATTCCCGCAATTTGCGCAAGGAAGTGACTAAAGCCGGGAAATGGTACTTTTATGACAATGGTATTCGGAATGCTATTATCGGGAATTTTTCGCCTTTGGCTATCCGGCAGGATGCCGGTGCGCTTTGGGAAAATTACTTGATAGGAGAACGACGAAAGAGAAGTTTGAATGACGGAACAGGGAAAGAGTTCTATTTTTGGCGCACTTATGACAAGCAAGAGATAGATTTAATAGAAGTGCACGCCGAGCAACTTACCGCCTTGGAGATCAAGTGGGGAAACAAAATGCCTCCTGTGCCGAAAGCCTTCGGGGAAGCATACCCTCACGTGGAGTATCACGTGGTGAACAGGGATAATTATTTGGAATTCGTGTAAGCGGTTAAATAATTTGTCTTTTCCAGAGTTTATGCAAAAAATCGGTTGCCGGTAAAATTTCTACACCGTTCATGACGCGTGGGGTGCGATCGAGTGACACGACGATTAGGCGCGCCTCGGGATGTTCCTCGCTAAAAGCTTTTAATCCTTTCAAGTGGCGGGATTGTACTTCTTCCGTGGATTTGATTTCAATAGCAATTTTGGCATCTCCCAGTATCGCGTCCACCTCGTAGCCGGATGTCGTGCGCCAATAAGATAGGGTATTGGTATTGTCAGTGTACCCGAGGTAAGCGATGAGTTCTTGAATGATGAGATGTTCAAAAGCATGCCCGAAATCGACGGAGCCGGGAGCTAGTTCATGACGTTTTGTTAGATAATTGACAATCCCCACGTCGAAATAATAGAATTTTGGAGATTGTATTAATCGTCTTTTGATGGCTTTCGCGTATGCCGGAATCATATATCCCAACATGGTTTCGGATAGAATGGAGAAATATTCTTTTATCGTGGGTGCGCTAACACCTGCATCGGTGGCAATGTTGTTATAATTGACAATTTCCCCGTTTGTAAGAGCTGCAATTTCAAGGAAACGGCTGAATGAATTCAAGTTTCTTGTTAGTGCTTCCGCTCGTATCTCTTCTTGTAAATAGTCGCCAATGTATGCTTGTAGGCGTTTATGCGGGTTTTCTATTAAATAATGTCTGGGAAGCATACCGTTGTTGACAGCGCGTATCAGATTGAAGTCGGGGAGTTCCTCGCTAACAAAGGGGTAGAGTACGTTTCGCACGGCACGTCCCCCTAATAGATTTGCTCCGCTTCGTTTTAGTTTTCGTGCACTTGACCCGCATAATATGAAACGAATGCCCCGATTGGTGATAAGCCAATGCACTTCATCCAATAGTTCCGGAACTTTCTGTACTTCATCTATAATGACTAAGTCCGATTCTCCGGATAACATAAGTTCCTCCCGTAAAAGTGACGGACGACGGTGTAAACGTTCGAATTCATCTGCTTTTAGCAGGTCGTAATATTTTGCTTCGGGAAATAAACTATTTAGCAATGTACTTTTCCCCGTTTGTCGTGCTCCCCATAGGAAAATGCTTTCTGTTTTAGCATCGTCTAGTTTTAAGTATCTTGTTATCATTGTATAGTGCTTTAGAAAATCATGAAAATCTAAAGTACAACTTTAGAAAATCATGAAAATCTAAAGTACAACTTTAGAAAATCATGAAAATCTAAAGCACAACTTTTGATTTTCACAAAACAAAGATATGGAATTTTCTATTTTCTGTGACATTTTCTGTGACATTTATTCGGAATCTTCCTCCGTTTCCTTTTTGGGTTTCCCCTCGACGATGATGACGATTTCGCCTTTTACACCTTTTTCGGTGAAGTGTGTGATCAGTTCTTTGAGAGTACCCCGCTGGAAGTCCTCGAAGAGTTTGCTGATCTCGCGGGCAACACAGGCATGGCGGCTTTCCCCGAAAAATTCAGCCATTTGCTCTAACGCTTTGACAAGGCGGAAAGGGGATTCGTAGAAAATCATCGTGCGGTCTTCCTCGGCGAGGGAGATGAGTTTTTTTTGCCGTCCTTTCTTTTGCGGCAGGAATCCCTCGAAGCAGAAACGGTCGCAGGGAAGCCCCGAATTGACGAGGGCGGGCACGAAGGCAGTTGCCCCGGGCAGACATTCGGTTTCTATACCTTGCTCTATACAGGTACGGACGAGCAGGAAGCCGGGATCGGAGATACCGGGTGTGCCCGCGTCACTGATCAAGGCGACGTCCTCTCCGCGGGCGATGCGTTCGGCGATGCGGCTCACTTGCTGGTGCTCGTTGAACTTGTGGTGCGAGAGCAGAGGGGTGTTGATCTCGTAATGCTTGAGCAATTTCGCGGATGTGCGGGTGTCCTCGGCAAGCACGAGAGGTACTTCTTTTAATATACGGAGTGCTCTTAGCGTGATGTCTTCAAGGTTGCCGACGGGGGTAGGGATAAGGTACAGTTTTGCCATATAATTTGAAAATTGAAAGTTGAAAATTGAAAGTGAGGTTTCAAGATTCAACGATTTAATATCCGCAAAGGTAGGAATATATCTATGATTTTATTCATAATTTGACGATATTTCTCTTTTAGAGAGGAGATGCCCGCCGAGTGTTTGGGGTGATTTACAGAGATTTGGGAACGTAAATATCGCTAAAAGCGTGTGTTAGTGAAAAAAAAATAGTGATTTCTTTGGTTGGAATGAAATTTGCCGTATATTTGCAACCGCTAAAGCAAAATATGGTCCGTTCGTCTAGGGGCTAGGACGCAAGATTCTCATTCTTGTAACACGGGTTCGATTCCCGTACGGACTACAAAGCTGATAATAATCGGCTTAGCGATGGTCCGTTCGTCTAGGGGTTAGGACGCAAGATTTTCATTCTTGTAACACGGGT
>NZ_JAKNJD010000027.1:0-7651 GCF_022132345.1 Butyricimonas sp. DFI.6.44
TCTCCCTTTACGCGGGTGGTAGTCGCGTATGGCTCCCGCGTTCCTGTATTCTAAGTTTGTCAAGGTATTCACCTACCGGTTATTCCCCTCTCTCGTTTTCCAAAACAAGGAAAGGGGAGGAGCTAACTTTCCCCTTTCCGGGCACGGGCTTAAATAGCTGGTTGCAAACATTGTAAGTTCAATTTAAAACCCGCAAAAAAAAACTTTTCTAATTTGTCTACTTTGTTGAAAAATAACCCGATACTAAAATCATCCGGTTATCCAGTATTTATATTTCAGCCGAAGTCCTCAAAAATAAACTCCAGACTGAACAAGTCAACCCGGAGCCGTAGGATAACGGCAGGGGCTAGCTTAATTCATGGGAGTAGCGAACGCCATCATGAAAAAAGCAACCCCACGCCGTTATAATATATATCCATAAGAATATACAGATATAACAACGCGAGTGTTGCAATCTCCACGGTTTAATGGCAATTCTGCCTACTAGGTCGCTACTCCTAAACCATGTAAAATTATAACCTCAACATTGTAAACAGGACATCATCGGCGGCTCCCCGCACAGTCCATAACACAAAGGTAGAAAAAATTTTAATTCTTTCACAACTCTCCGCATAAAATTATATTCTTAACTGCAAGTAAATACGGCTACTCTGTACAAATAGCCGTCATATCAAGACAATGTTAAATATCTGCAAAGAACTTACATTCTTCTTGCTTGTTTGTATCTAATTCGTTACATTTGTCCTATGAAAGCAACAGACAAAAAAGATAGCGATATACGTGAATTATACTTCTCGAATGAATTTCTAGAGTTTTACGACAAGTTGCAGGACAAAATAAAGACTAAGTTTGAACATACAATGGATATTATTAGAACTGAATATGTGCTTAGTACAAAATTCGTGAAGCATTTGGAAAATACAGACTTATACGAGATGCGAGTATCGGTTAGTACCAATGAATACAGGACTATTCTTTTTGCTGTTGATAATGATAATATCATTCTTTCAAAAAGAATATTACTCTTGAATGGTTTTCTAAAAAAATCGACAAAGGACTACAGTAAACAAATAAAGATTGCCAAACGGATATTGGAGGAGTTCGAATTATGAAAAAGTTAGATGAAAACAAATTAGCAAAACTGCATACAGCAGGAGAACTATTAGAGAAGAAATACGGGGAAGTTGGAACAGAATCTCGCACCAATTTCCACGAGAAATCTATCGCGTGGTATTACGGGGAAATATTACGTGACCGTCGTAAAGAATTAAAAATAACCCAACAAGAATTAGCAGAGAAAGTAGGCACGGCAAGAAGCTATATCGCTCGTGTTGAAAAAGGAGAAACAGATATTCAAATTTCGAGTTTTTTTCGCATAGCTCGTGCCTTAGGTATCGAGTTTATTCCCACGTTTCTATGATTAATCGGAAATAATCCAAAGCATTGTAGCGCATCTATCTCCACACGACCTGATAATTAACTAAAATTAACAAGGAGAGGACAGTACTGAAAAAAGTATCATTATAGAATCAGAGTTGTACTTTCTATATATCAACTCCCATTCATCTCCTATTCAACTCCCATTCAACTCCTATTATAAAGGTAAAAAAATAGTAATTGAATAGGAAATAAATCGAAATTGATTTATCGTTAATACTTAGTAAAACTATCTATTATATTAACTCCTACCCTATCTCGTACAGGTAATAGAGAGAATTACTCGATTACCGCTACCTCTTCCAGTTCTTCGCGCGTGCCGACATGCTTACTGTTCCGGTTAATACGATCCATGATCACGGCGATAGCACCGTCACCCGTCACGTTACAAGCCGTACCGAAGCTATCCATGGCAATATACAACGCAATCATCAACCCTTGTGCCGTTTCATCGAAACCGAGCATGGACTGCAACAATCCCAGTGCTGCCATAATAGCTCCTCCCGGAACCCCGGGAGCGGCAACCATAGCGATACCCAGCATAAAGATAAAGCCCGCCATCATCCCGAAAGAAATCGGCATACTCGACATAAGCATGATCGCCATGGCACATGCCACGATCTTCATCGTACTACCCGAAAGGTGTATCGTCGCGCAGAGCGGTATCACGAACGCCGCCAGTTCCCGGTTCACGCCGTTTTTAATCGACTGTTCCAATGTAACGGGAATCGTGGCAGCCGAGGATTGTGTTCCTAATGCCGTCATGTAAGCCGGAAGCATATTACGGAACAAGCGGAACGGGTTTTTCTTCGATACGAACCCGGCAATAAAGAACTGTATAAACAACAGTACAATGGTCAGGAAGAATATGACCACGATAATTTTCACGAACACGCCCAGCACGCCGGACACCTGACCGGAGCCGGAAATATTCAAAAATATACCGAAGATATACAAGGGCAACAAGGGAATAATCACGGTGACAATCACTTTGTTGATAATATCCTTGAAATCTTCCATTGCCCCTTTCAGGGTTGCGCCGTTAATCACGGACATTCCCAAGCCAAGAGTAAATGCCAGAACCAGAGAACTCATCACGTCCATCAACGGCGGCATCATCACCGTGAAATAGGGAGCCAGCGGCACCGCCGCGGAGGCTTCTATCGGTTGCAATTCTCCGGCATCTCCGAGCAACCACGGGTAACTCAGATCACAGGCAAAATAAGTGAAGAAGCCGGAGAAAAGGGTAAAACCGTATGCCAGCAAAGCCGTGATCAACAACAAACGCCCGGCACCCTTACCGAGATCCGCTATACCCGGGGCAACCAATCCCAAGATCAACAAGGGGATGATGAATCCCAAGAAATTACTGAACAGACCATTTATGGTCAAAAATATCCTTACCAACCAATCGGAAAAGAAAAATCCGCATACTATACCCAGAATAATCGCCACGATAATTTTAGGCAATAGCCCCACTTTTATTTTTTTCATACACTCACTGTTTATATTACAAAAATAAGCTACTTTCGTATGACAATATAGATACATCAGCCTATGACAAAAGATAAATGGCACGGACACATCGCTATCTTCTCTGCTAACATTCTCTTCGGATTGAATATTCCGATCGCCAAAACCTTAATGCCGGAATGGATCGACCCCATCGGGCTCACGTTCCTACGCATGTCATTCGGTGCCCTCGCTTTTTGGATCACCTCTTTGTTTGTCTTAAACGAAAAAGTAAGTAAAAAAGATTTATTAATTCTGTTTTTTTGTGCCATTTTAGGCACAACCATGAATCAATTCACTTTCATTAAAGGACTTGGCATGACATCGCCAATCGACGCGGGACTGATCGTGACGATGAATCCCATGATGGTCATGTTGATTTCAGCCTTAATCTTGAAAGAACCGATCACCGCGAAAAAAGCGGGCGGAGTACTTATCGGGGCTTGCGGGGCGGTGCTGATCATCTGGCACTCTTACGCGGTAGGGATTTCGGGTGGTTCCGGCAGCTCGATGACGGGTAATTTACTTTGTTTTATCAGCGTGATCTGTTACGCCACGTATCTGGTTATATCCAAACCTATCGCGCAACGTTACAGTCCCGTGACGTTGATGAAATGGATGTTTCTTTTTTCCACGATTCTCATGTTCCCGTTCAGCATACAGGAAGTGGTAGAAGCAAAACTATTCTCCCCCGACACGACATTCAGCGCTTTGGCAAGCGTGTTTTACGTGGTATTCGCTGCGACATTCCTCGCCTATCTCTTTATCCCGATCGCGTTGAAACGCATCCGCCCGACAACAATCAGCATGTACAATTACGCCCAACCCCTCGTTGCCGCCACACTGGCAATCCTTATGGGACAAGACCGCCTCACGTGGGATAAGCCCGTGGCTGCCGTGCTGGTTTTTACCGGGGTGTATCTCGTGACTCAAAGTAAGTCGCGGGCGGACATGGAGAGATCATCAGGCAAATGAGGGGGTGAGGATAATCGAAAACTGATCGGCGCCGTGTAGGTTGTCCGGAAACTGCGCTTTTTGATCGGACACCAAGCGGGGATGTATTTCGGGAAGCATCTTACTACCCGCTTCGCTTCTTGCTCCAAAAAGGGATTGCATCCTTTTACCACCTTCACGTCTGTGATAGAACCGTCGGTTTCAATCACGAAACTGACAAAAACCTTCCCTTGGGCATTTATTTTTATTGCCTCAGAGGGATACTTTACATTTTGAGAAATCCATGCCATCACGTTTCCTTGGGCAAATACCGGCATCTGTACGTAAAAACAATCTTTCAGCATCTCCTCGTCTGCTACCTGCCCATAAGACAAAGTGTAGGGCATTACATTCTTCAAGAAATGCCGACGACGGTCGTTCTCGTTCATAAATTCCCGTATTTTTGCCTCTTGTAGAATTTTCAAGTGAGCAAATTTCGGATAAGCCACCAGATAATTATAAATAAAATTCTTCGGACCAAGTTCCTTCATCAACTTCAACTTCTCTCCGTTAAAATAATAGCATACCGCTTCCAGATCGTCGATACGGGTATTCGTCAACTTCGCAGTAATCATTAATCTCCTTGCATGGTCATAGGACTCCTGCCTGATATGTACCCGAAGTTGCTCCACCATAGCGGCATACGCCCGCTTGTCGTTCCCATACTCTTTTTTCATTGCCTTGATTCGTTCCTGCAAATACTTCATTCCCTCGTCATTCGGGATTTCGGATACCGGGACACGAGTTTCCCGTTCCAACATCTTGCAATAGTTTTCGTACGAGAGCGAATCTTTGAGCGAAGCGGAAACTTCCGCAACCGATACTCCCGTGAACCAACAAGTGAATAACAGGAATAGTCCTGTTTTCCACGCTCTTTTTATCACAAACGCCATAAATAACATATATTGATTGAACTTCTTCTATCTAATCCTCTATTGCAGTCTGAAATTAACAGGAGCTACCGAACGAAGTGCCACTCTACGCTTGTGCAGAAGGCAGTATGGGGGCACCGGGAAAGTGATACTTTTGAGAGCTCTTACCGCTTCTTTGTCCAAAACGGGGTCCGCACTACGCAGAATTTCCACCACGGATACTTTCCCGTCTATTCCCACGGTATAGCTCAACCAGACTTTCCCTTGAATATTCCTTTCCTGCGCGACAATAGGATATTTTACCGTTTTTGCTAACGCGTAGTTCAAATCCCTGTACGCGGTCAGAGGCGAGAGTATATGGAAGATACAACCACACGAGCACGAATCGCCGACAACTTCTTCCTGTGCCTGTATTCTAGGACTAATTTCTCGCGTGAAATACACACGATGTTCCCGCTCGTTCATGCAATCCTTCAACCGTACCTCTTCCTGCATCCGCAGATGCCGGATACGGGGGGAGAGAGCGGCGTATCGTTTTATGAAATTCTCCTTTCCAATCCCTTCAACCAATGCTAATTCCTGTCCGATAATCTGTTCAAATACTGCCGCCAGAACTTTTATGTTAGCACTTTTGAAATTATAACATTCAAGTAACCCTGCCGCACGAGTGGTGACCGCATTCTTTTTCTTTCGTAAATCTTCTCGATAATACAAATAGGCTTCCGCGTCCGTACGGAATCGGACACGCTCTCTATCCATCAGAATCTGAAGTATTTCCTGATCTTGTTCTTCAGCCACTTCATCCAGCGGAATCCCGGCTTCCCGATTTAACATTGCCACGTAATCCTCGTAAGAGTGAACTCCCGCCATCGGTTGTTCTATTTTGAAAAACAAAGGAAAGGTCATGTAAAAACGCACCGCCTTACCGCCAATCTTTGCCGGGCTCCATTTCGGCATTGCCCCGATAACCCGTGTTGCCTCCGTGTCCAAAGAGGGATGGGCACCTCGTAACACCTTGACCCCCGAAATACTCCCGTCCGGCTCTATCACGAATGCCATAATCACCCGTCCGGCAATCTCGTTATCCCACGCCTCTTGAGGGTAGCGGATGTTTTCACCCAACCATGTTTCCAATTCACCTTCGAATCGCGGAGCTTCATCCGCCACGAGATACACGGTCGTGTCCCGTTCTACTGTTCCAGAAAAGATTACACTCGCTTTCAAACCGGAAATACCTGCTCCCCCATATATACAGAAAAGCATTGTGATTAAACTATTTATCAAACAACGGGTAGTAGTCATAGTATTTTCATTAAAGTTACACACGCTTAAAATTGTTGATAAATATATAAATAAAAAACAAAAAAGCAAAGAGCCTTTCTCAAAAATCTCTTTGCCTTTTCACTATTTATTTCAAATTTCTCAATACTCTTCCGGGGTATTCCGGTAATCGGCATGGAACAAGCGAAGTTCCCGACGCATACGGTCGAGTTCCCGTTGCATATCGTGCATACGTCCCATCAATTCATGGATGACACCGATACCCTCGATGTTCACGGACAGGTCTTCATGCCAACGCACAAACCGTTCCAGATCTCCCAATTGCTCAACAGGTAAATAACGTTCGCCGTCAACGACCTGAATATCGATTAATCCATCCTCTTCCAGAGAGATGATAAACGACGGATCGACATGACTTTGCCGGCAATATTCTTTAATTATAATCAAATCTGTTTGCATAACTGACACGTTTTATTTAAGACCTTGTAATTCCTTGAACAACGCTTTCTGCTTCTCCGTCAAGTCGGTCGGTATCTGCACGGAGTAAGTCACGATTAGATCGCCGAACTTGCCGTCTTCCTTGTAGACGGGGTATCCTTTGCCTCTCAACCTTACTTTAGCCCCGTTTTGCGTGCCGGGTTTTACTTTCAATTTCACTTTCCCGTCCATGGTGTCGACCATTTGTTCTCCGCCGAGAATTGCGGTGTAGAGATCCAGCGGTGCTGTCACGTACAGATCATTCCCCAAGCGTTTGAACACGGGGTCTTCGGCTATCACGAAAGTGATATACAAATCTCCTGCCGGACCGCCATTCACGCCGGGAGCGCCTTGTCCCTTCAACTTGATGGTCTGCCCGTCCGCCACTCCCGCGGGAACGGTGATCCTTATATTCTTTCCGTTTACCGTTAATATCTGCTTGTGGGTATGTGCCGCATCTTGAAATGACAGGTGTAATTCCGCGTTATAGTCCTGTCCCCGGAATCCGGCAGAACGCCCTCCGCCACGACGGGAACCGAACAAGGATTCGAAGAAGTCCGAGAACTCCCCGTCACCCCCCATGCCGGAAAAACCGCCTTCCGACGACCAGTAAGCACCACCGCCGCTACCGAAACCACCGCCTTGCTGTTGCTGGCGCTGCCTTTGAGCCTCGAACTCATCGGCATGTTTCCAGTTTTCCCCGTATTGGTCATACTTTTTCCGTTTCTCCGGATCGCCCAACACTTCGTTTGCCTCGTTTATCTCTTGAAAACGTAGCTTGGCATTCGGGTCATCCGGGTTCAAGTCCGGGTGATACTTTCTGGCCAACTTTTTAAAAGCCTTCTTGATGGCATCCTGCGAAGCACTTTTATCAACTCCTAAAATCTTATAGTAATCTATATAGGCCATACTTTTATAATTTATACATTCTGTAATATGTTAATACAAACCATGTACCAACTTGTAATATACGTCTGGAAATGACGCATAGTTACACGAGAACTGACAAAGTGGCAAACAATAAAAAAGGGACTGTCTAACAAGTTTTAGACAGTTCTTTTTTTTTGTAAAAATAAGGC
>NZ_JAKNJD010000028.1:0-2902 GCF_022132345.1 Butyricimonas sp. DFI.6.44
AAGGGCGCGCGGTGGATGCCTAGGCTCTCGGAGGCGATGAAGGACGCGATAAGCCGCGATAGGCCACGGCGAGGTGCAAGTAACCCTTGACCCGTGGATTTCCGAATGGGGCAACCCGGCTGGATAGATTCCAGTCATCCTAAATGGAGGCGAACGCGGGGAACTGAAACATCTCATTACCCGCAGGAGAAGAAAACAACAGTGATTCCCCCAGTAGTGGCGAGCGAACGGGGAATAGCCCAAACCGTTGCCGTTTCGGCGACAACGGGGTCATGGGACCGCGATATTCGCGATAACATCAAGCGCAATTACCTGGAAAGGTAAGCCGTGGAGGGTGATAGCCCCGTGCGCGTAAATTGTTATCAAGATAGCGGTATCCCGAGTAGGGCGGGACACGAGAAATCCTGCCTGAATTCACCAGGACCGCCTGGTAAGGCTAAATACTCCCGAGAGACCGATAGTGAACCAGTACCGCGAGGGAAAGGTGAAAAGCACCCCTAGCCGGGGAGTGAAATAGACCCTGAACCCGCGCGCCTACAAGCGGTCGGAGCCGGTCAGTCCGGTGACGGCGTGCCTTTTGCATAATGAGCCTACGAGTTAGTCGTCACCAGCGAGGTTAAGTCCTTCAGGGACGTGAGCCGAAGTGAAAGCGAGCCTCTAAAGGGCGTTAAGTTGGTGGCGCTAGACGCGAAACCTTGTGATCTACCCTCGTGCAGGTTGAAGTCGCGGTAACACGTGATGGAGGACCGAACCGGTAAACGTTGAAAAGTTTTCGGATGACGCGAGGGTAGGGGTGAAAGGCCAATCAAACTGGGAAATAGCTCGTACTCTCCGAAATGCATTTCGGTGCAGCCTGTGGTGTTCTGTTCTAGAGGTAGAGCTACTGATTGGACGCGAGGGCTTCACCGCCTATCAAATCCGGATAAACTCCGAATGCTAGAACACCATAACCATGGAGTGAGCCCGCGGGTGCTAAGGTCCGCGGACGAGAGGGGAAGAACCCAGACCACCCGCTAAGGTCCCCGATGGACGGTTAAGTTGATAAAACGAGGTGGGATCGCGAAGACAGCTAGGATGTTGGCTTGGAAGCAGCCATTCATTTAAAGAGTGCGTAACAGCTCACTAGTCGAGTGATCCCGCGTGGATAATACACGGGCATTAAACCGTCAACCGAAGCGGTGGGGTTAGCAGTAGCTAACCGGTAGGAGAGCATTCCTGTCGGCGCCGAAGGTGTATCGCGAGGTACGCTGGAGCGTCAGGAAAAGCAAATGTAGGCATAAGTAACGATAATGGGGGCGAGAACCCCCCACGCCGAAAGACCAAGGATTCCCCGGCAATGCCAATCAGCCGGGGGTCAGCCGGCCTCTAAGGCTAACCCGAGTGGGGATGCCGACGAGAAACGGGTTAACATTCCCGTGCTTCTCGTCACCGTTACGCGGTGACGGGGTGACCAAGGAACCGCGCGCTGACGGAATAGCGCGTTGAAGACCGTACCCTGTGACGGTGGTAGTCAAGCACGCCACCCGAGGCGAAAGTCGATAGTACCGCGAGGCCTCGGCCGAGCGGATAGCGTTCCGGGCGTTAACCCCCGAGAAAACCCGCTAAACTTCAAGTGACGAGGAACCGTACTGTAAACGGACACACGTGGTCTGGTAGAGGATACCGAGGCGCTCGAGTGATTCATGGTCAAGGAACTAGGCAAAATAGTCCTGTAACCTCGGGATAAAGGACGCTCTAGTGATAGAGCCGCAGAGAAATGGCCCAGGCGACTGTTTACCAAAAACACATGGCTATGCCAAATCGAGAGATGACGTATATGGCCTGACACCTGCCCGGTGCCGGAAGGTTAAGAGGAGAGCTTAGACGAAAGTCGAGGGTTTGAATTGAAGCCCCGGTAAACGGCGGCCGTAACTATAACGGTCCTAAGGTAGCGAAATTCCTTGTCGGGTAAGTTCCGACCTGCACGAATGGTGTAACGATCTGGGCACTGTCTCGACCATGAGCTCGGTGAAATTGTAGTTCCGGTGAAGATGCCGGGTACCCGCGACGGGACGGAAAGACCCCGTGAACCTTTACTGCAGCTTCGCGTTGTTCCCGGGCACGGGACGTGTAGGATAGGTCGGAGGCAATGAAGCGGTTTCGCCAGGAATCGTGGAGCCATCGTTGAAATACGACCCTTCTCTTGTCTGGGATCTAACTCTTTGTAAGAGGACACCGCGTGGTGGGTAGTTTGACTGGGGTGGTCGCCTCCAAAAGCGTAACGGAGGCTTCCAAAGGTACCCTCCGGTTGATTGGTAATCAACCTTCGAGTGCAATGGCACAAGGGTGCTTGACCGGGAGACACACAAGTCGATCGGGTGCGAAAGCAGGGCATAGTGATCCGGTGATCCCGCGTGGAAGGGTCATCGCTCAAAGGATAAAAGGTACTCCGGGGATAACAGGCTGATCGCTCCCAAGAGCTCATATCGACGGAGCGGTTTGGCACCTCGATGTCGGCTCGTCACATCCCGGGGCTGGAGAAGGTCCCAAGGGTTCGGCTGTTCGCCGATTAAAGTGGCACGCGAGCTGGGTTCAGAACGTCGTGAGACAGTTCGGTCCCTATCTGTCGTGGGCGTTGGAGATTCGCGAGGTCCTGACTCTAGTACGAGAGGACCGGGTTGGACGCGCCGCTAGTGAACCGGTTATGACGCCAGTCGTACGGCCGGGTAGCCACGCGCGGACGGGATAAGCGCTGAAAGCATCTAAGCGCGAAGCCTGCCTCAAGATGAGATCTCCTTGTAGGGTCGTTGTAGACGACGACGTTGATAGGCCACAGGTGTAAAGCCGGTGACGGCAAAGCCGAGTGGTACTAATCACCCGAAAGTTGACGTTCGGCGGGTTAGATGATACGTTTAACGTTCCG
>NZ_JAKNJD010000029.1:0-2505 GCF_022132345.1 Butyricimonas sp. DFI.6.44
ATCGCCATGAGTGCGTCCGTAATGGTTGCATGATAAATTCCTCTTTAGCAAGAGGATAGGTCAGGGTTCAAGTGATCTACTTCCACCCAAATAAGCCCGAGGGGAAACCTAAAGGTGAAAATAGCACTTTGGGAAAGCAATAAGTCAGTCAAAAGCCAGACTGCGACTGAATTGCGAGGGAGAAAGACAGATATGAGGATAAAGTCCATACTGATTGAACGATAGCCCAGCGGCAAAAGATGTAGCTGCGACGGAAGGCTTTTACAAACGTCGCATTGTGGCACTAAGACAACGTCATTGGTGTTATAGCAAAGAACCAGCCACAACGCAACCGCAGTAAGCGGAGAAAAGGGCGGAAGTCGTATCCGACAATCTGTCGTGCTAATAGTTATCATACAGCTAAACGGAGATTACCTAAGTTGGAAAGCCATGAAAGTGGCTATGGGCTTTGGCTCTGAATATCCAATATGGTAACGGAGTTCCCATAGTAGTCCGAGCAAGGTAATGCCTTGTACATGGCGAAGGGGAACAGTTAGTAATGTTTTAATACAAATTTTGAAAACGTGTAAGACGTATGGAAAAATCAGAAAGAGTATTAAAAGCTCTAAGTGACCACAGTCAAAGTTCGGATTATAAGTACGAGCGACTGTATCGGTATCTGTTCAGTGAAGAGATGTTCGCTGTAGCCTACCAACGCATCTATGCGAAGCAAGGCAACATGACACCCGGAACTGACGGCAAGACCATCGATGAGATGAGTCTTGAAAGGATTGAAAGATTGATTGTGTCCTTAAAGGACGAAAGTTACCAACCCCACCCTGCACGCAGAGTGTACATACCGAAGAAGAACGGCAAGAAACGTCCGCTCGGTATTCCCTCATTCGAGGACAAATTGGTGCAGGAGGTAGTTAGACTGCTGCTTGAAGCCATTTATGAAGGTCATTTTGAAGGCACTTCACATGGTTTCCGACCGCATCGAAGCTGCCACACGGCATTGGGTATGATACAGAAGTCTTTTGCGGGAGCAAAGTGGTTTATCGAGGGAGACATCAAAGGCTTCTTTGACAACATAGACCACAACGTACTGATTAGCATTCTTCGTGAACGCATATCAGATGAACGCTTCCTCAGACTTATCCGTAAATTCCTCAATGCAGGGTATGTGGAGGACTGGAAGTACAACAAGACGTACTCAGGAACTCCGCAAGGTGGAATAATCAGCCCCATGCTGGCTAACATCTACCTTGACAAGTTCGACAAGTACATCAAGGAGTACGCAGCCAAATTCCGCAAAGGTGACAGACGCAGCATCAATCCCGAATACTGGCGTTTGAACAATAAGAAGAACTGGCTGAAAAAGAAGTTGCAGAAAACATCCGATGAGCAGATACGGAAAAGCTATCTGTATGAAATTGCCCAACTGAGCAAACAGATGCTGTCCACTCCTCACAAGGATGCAATGGATGCGGACTTTAGAAGAATGCAGTATGTAAGGTATGCGGACGATTTCCTTATATCGGTTATCGGAAGCAAGTCTGAATGCGAGACCATCAAAGCGGACATCACCCAATTCATGAGAGAACAACTCAAACTTGAATTGTCTGATGAGAAAACTTTGATAACACACGCACAAGACAAGGCGAAATTCCTTGGATATGAAATCTTCATCAGAAAGTCAGACGCAGTGAAAAGGAATAAGGACGGAGTTCTCAAAAGAGACTTCAACGGCGCAGTGGTGTTAACCCTTAACTCGGCTGTGATACAAAAGAAGCTCACTGAGTACAACGCGTTGGAGGTCAGAAACATTGATGGCAAAGACATTTGGTGGTCAAAGCCTCGCAGATATATGACTCCAATGAAGCCCGAAGATATTCTTGCCCAATACAATGCGGAAACCAGAGGACTTTACAACTACTATTCACTTGCTGCAAACGTGTCCAAAGAATGTGCATCTTTCGCCTTCATTATGAAGATGAGTATGTTCAAGACACTTGGCTGGAAACTGAACACTTCCGCAAGGAAAGTTCGCCAGAAGTATCAGAAGGACAAGGACTTTGTCATTCCGTACAACGATGCCAAGGGAAAGCAGAAATACAGAGTCTTCTACAATGAGGGTTTCAAAAAGAGAAATGCTCAGTTCGATGTTGACTATGACAAACTGCCACAGACCATGTACGTGCCATATCCGAGCCTTGTGGAAAGGTTGAAGGATGGCAGATGTGAACTATGTGGTAAGGAAGGAAAAGTAGTCATGCATCATGTGAGGACTCTCACCAAGCTGAAAGGCAATAATGAGTGGGAGAAACTGATGCTCAAAAGACATCGCAAGACACTGGTTGTCTGTGAGGACTGCAACTCTATGATTCAGAACTATGGTAAAGAGTAATGTTACTAATGGAAAGCCGTATACATGGAGACATGTAAGTACGGTTTGGGGGCGAGTACTCGGAAACCGCCCACCGCAAGGTGGGTATGGCGCTGGGTGCTTAGCCCACACAACGAGGA